>JAAZOQ010000430.1 GCA_012797695.1 Anaerolineaceae bacterium
ACCCTGGCCGCGGTCGTTCGTCTGACCGTGGACGAGGGCCTTTCCGGCTTCGAATGGGCTGCCGGCATTCCCGGCACAATCGGCGGGGCAGTTTACGGCAACGCCGGCGCGCGTGGTCAGGATACGCAGCAAATTCTGGCTTTGGCAAATATCTTGCACCGAGAATCAGGTGAGTTATCGCTCACCAGCGCAGAGATGGACTACCGTTACCGCTCCAGTAAGTTCAAACGTGAAGCGGAGCAGGTGGTGATCCTGTCTGCGGCATTTAACCTCAGTGAATCAACCCCGGCCCAGGTCAAAGCCTACGTGGAGGAACTCAATGCCAAACGCCGCGGTTCCCAGCCCGCTGGGGCCAGCACCGGGTCGACCTTCAAGAACCCCGAAGGCGATTTCGCCGGACGTTTGATCGAGGCCGCTGGCTTGAAAGGAACGAAGGTTGGTGGAGTACAGGTCAGCCCGGTTCACGCAAATTTCTTCGTGAACGACGGCACCGCCACCGCGAAAGATTACTACCAGTTGATCCAACTGGTTCAGAAGACCGTAAAACAACAATTTTCAGTCGCTCTCGAACTGGAAATTGAACTTCTTGGAGATTGGCAGGATGACTGACATGGCAGAGAAAATGAACATCGGCGTCATATTCGGGGGCCGTTCCGGGGAGCACGAAGTCTCATTGATGAGTGCTGAATCCGTGCTGTCGGTATTGGACCGCAGCAAATACAACATCTTCCAGATTGGCATCACGCACGAAGGTGCCTGGTTCACCGGGGAAGATGTCTTGAACGCTTTCAAGAACAATTCCACTGCCGGTTTGACTCAGGCCGTTCTTCTGCCCGAACCGCAGCAAAAAGGCATGCTCTATTCATTGAAAGACGGTAAATTGACCGCAGTTGCCGCGCTGGAGGTTATCTTCCCGGTGCTGCATGGCACTTTTGGCGAGGATGGTACCTTACAGGGCATGCTCGAGCTGGCCGATGTCGCCTACATTGGCGCCGGTGTCCTGGGGGCTTCCGTTGGCATGGATAAGATCCTCTTCAAGGACGTCATGCTGGCCAACCACATTCCGGTGGTCGCCTCGGTCACTGCAACCCGCTCCGAAATTCAACATTCGATGGAAGCCGTTCTGGCGCGCGTCGAACAGAAATTGACTTACCCGGTCTTCGTCAAACCCGCCAATATGGGTTCTTCGGTCGGTGTGAGCAAATGCCGCACCCACTCTGATCTCTACGAAGGCCTGCTCGAAGCGGCTCAGTATGATCGCCGCATTCTTATCGAGCGCGGTGTCAATGGCCGTGAGATTGAGGTCAGTGTACTCGGCAATGAAGACCCCAAAGCCTCTGTGGCTGGCGAGATTCGCCCTTGCGATGATTTCTATAGCTACGATGCCAAATACATCAGTGAAGGCTCTGAGCTTCTCATCCCCGCCCCCATCGATGCCGAGACGATGCAGAAGGTTCAGGAATACGCCGTACGTGCCTACACCGCCGTGGATTGCGCGGGAATGGCCCGTGTGGACTTCCTGCTGGATCGTGATACCAACGAGTTGTTCCTCAACGAGGTCAACACGATCCCCGGCTTCACCAAGATCAGCATGTACCCCAAACTCTGGGCGGCCAGTGGTTTACCCTACCCCGAGTTGGTACAGCAGTTAGTCGACCTCGCCGTGCGCCGCCAGTCAGAGCGCGATGCGACCGTTCGTATTTACAGGAGCAGTAAATAATGTCTGAGAGCAGCCGTTCTGGGCTTTCCAGAGCCGATCAGCTTCGTCAAAAGCGCCAGCAGTCGAGCCAGCAGCGCAGCACCACCGTGCGCCAGCAGGCAGTCCGCTCGACGGCGGTGGGTCACGCACCCGCGACTGCGGTGCGCCGTACCTCACCGTACGCGGTACCGACCACTTCTTCGGTGCGCTCGACGAATGCCCGCAAATTGCACTACACCCACAGCGCCAACGGCGTGGAAATTCGCATGCCGGCCCTGCCTTCGGTGCAGTTCAACTGGCAGACAGCCTCGCTCTTCATCGCCTTTACCTTGTTGATTGTGGTCATTCTCATGGCCACGATGAACACCTTCCAGGTCGCCACCGTGAAACTCGAAGGCGCCCAGCGCGTGACCGCCGCGGACGTGACCCCGGTGGTAATGGCCAGCGCCAAATCGATCTTTACCCTCGACCGCTCCGCCGCCATAGCCGCCATCACCACGGCCTTCCCTGAGTTTTCGTCGGTGCGCCTCTCGATCAGCTTCCCCAACGGAGTAGCTCTCGCGGTCAAAGAACGTCAGCCAATCCTGGCCTGGGCTGCCAACGGCACCACCCAGTGGATCGCCTCTGACGGCGTGGTCATGCCCGCCCGCGGCGATGCCGGTTCACTGCTGACCATTCAATCCGCAGTGGCCGCCCCAGCCGCGCCCGCTGAGAGCACCGCTGCTGCCGCTGACACCAGCACCGACAGCTCTGCCGACACCACGGCTGCTGCCGTTGCGACTGGCCCCTCTTACATCGATCCGCAGATCCTCTCTGCAGCCATTGCCATGAGCGCTCAACTGCCTTCCGGGGCTTCACTGGTGTACGACCCGGTATCTGGCATGGGCTGGCAGGACCCGGCGGGTTATTCGGTATTTTTCGGCCTTGATCTGAGCAACATTGCCCTCAAGCAGGCCGAGTATCAGGCAATTATTCAACGACTGCAGGCGCAGGGGATCACCCCCACCCTGATCAGTGTAGCGAATGTCGATTCACCGTTTTATCGGACGGAGTAAGCTATGGATGAACCTATTGTAGTCGGTATTGACATCGGTACCACCAAAGTCTGCACCCTGGTGGCGCGTCTCGAGGCAGAAGCCGGGATGCGCATCCTCGGCGTCGGCATCGAGCCTTCGCAAGGGATCCGCAAGGGGACGGTTGTGGACGTCCTGGCGGCATCCCAGGCCATTTCTCGCTCGATCGAGAAGGCTCAGCGCACCTCCGGGCTCGAGATCACTTCGGCTCTGGTCAGTCTGGCCGGCTCTCACGTCTCTTCGGTGAATTCCCGCGGCGTGGTCGGCATCTCTGGCGGCGTGGTCGAAGAGGAAGACATCTACCGTGCCATCGATCAGGCCCGTGCCATCGCTATTCCACATAACCGCGAGATCATCCATGTTATTCAGCGTGGCTTCAACCTCGATGGTCAGGAAGGCATTCGCTCTCCGATTGGCATGTATGGCTATCGTCTTGAGGTCGAGACCCACATCATCACTGCTGCTGAGGCCACCGTCGAGAACCTGCGCCAGTGCGTGCAGGCTTCCAATGTCGAGGTCAGCCAGTTCGTGCTCAACCCCCTCGCCTCAGCGGAAGTCGTGCTCGATAAGACCGAACGCGACATGGGCGTGGTCGTGTGCGACATCGGCGGTGGTACCACCGACATGGCCATTTACATCAACGGCGACGTCTGGCACACCATGGTCCTGGCCGTTGGCGGCAATCACATCACCCAAGATATCTCGGTTGGCCTGCGCGTCAGCCCTGAAACCGCGGAACAGATCAAGAAACAGTACGGCTACGCCATCCGCGACGAGATCGCCGAAGATGACTGCTTCACCACCCGCGCTTACGGGGAGGAGCAGCCCATCCAGGTGCGCCGCCGTGATCTGGCCCACATCATCGAAGCCCGCGTCGAAGAGACCTTCCAGTTGCTGCTGCAGGAGATCAAGCGCTCCGGCTACGACGGATTGCTTCCGGCCGGTATGGTTTTGACCGGTGGCACCAGCCAGCTCCCGGGAATTCGCCCCCTTGCCAGCCGCGTGCTGGGCATGCCAGTGCGTCTGGCCCGCCCCGAAAACCTGATCGGGCTCGTCGATCAGTTGCAGTCCCCTTCTTATTCCACCAGCATTGGCCTGCTCAAATGGGCTGAGCTGATGGACGACAACCTCGGCCCCGCCCCCACTCGTCGCGGCCCGCGCGGACCCAAGAATCCGCTCCCGTCGGTGAACTGGCCCGAGATCAAAAAGTGGTTGACACGGCTTTTGCCGTATGACGAAGAATAACTTGCCAGTTGACTGCTGACTCGTTATGCAAGCTGATTTATAATGGAGGATAATACTATGGAGACCAACAATAGAACCCAACAGAACGAAGCTTTTGCCCGCATCAAGGTAGTGGGTGTAGGGGGCGGCGGTTGCAACGCCGTCAATCGTATGGTTGACGAAGGGCTGCAGGGCATCGAATTCATCACCGTGAATACGGATGCGCAGGCTCTCGTCTTGTCGAAGGCTCAGACCAAAGTCCGCATTGGCGATAAAACTACCCGCGGACTCGGTGCTGGCGGTAACCCCGAGGTCGGCCGCAAATCTGCTGAAGAATCCTCCGAGGAATTATATGAAGCCCTCAAAGGCGCCGACATGGTCTTCGTGACCGCCGGCCTGGGCGGCGGTACCGGTACCGGTGCGGCCCCCATCGTGGCCCAGATCGCCAAGGAAATTGGCGCCCTGACCATCGGTGTGGTCACCCGCCCCTTCACATTCGAAGGTGCCAAACGCCTCCAGTCTGCCGAACAGGGCATCGCCAATCTCAAAGAGCACGCCGATACCCTCATTGTGATCCCCAATGATCGCCTGCTGCAGATCGTCGACCGCAAGGCTACCCTGCAGGATTCCTTCCGCACTGCCGATGACGTGCTGCGCCA
>JAAZOQ010000431.1 GCA_012797695.1 Anaerolineaceae bacterium
GCAGAGACCCGGCAACGCGAAAAAGGCAGCCTGTATCCGGTCTGGAATCACGGAGAAACTACCCTGGGATGGCCCGATTATCAGCGTGGAAAAATTGCTGTCATCTTCGCCACCCTGTTCTCAGCCCCGGCGGCCTACAGCGGCGGTGCCTGGGACGTGATGTCTTACCACAACCCCATAGAAGCACACCAATTGACCAGCCAGCAGATTGATTATTACCATCAGTTGTGCGAAGAGCACCCAGACAAGTTTAAGCTGATCTATACCCGGCGCGATCTGTCTGAAGTGCTGGCCCCTTACGAACAAGACGTTGAAGGCGAACACCCGGTTGGGCTGGTACTCCTGCTCGAGGGTGCCGAAGGCCTCGATTCGCCAGAGCGGCTGGAAGAATACTACGAGCGAGGGCTGCGGCAGGTTGGCCCGGTGTGGGCTGGGACGCGCTACTGTGCAGGCACCAATGAAGACCGCCCCTTCGACAAAGAAGGCCGGGCCCTGCTGGAAGTCATGGCCAGCCTGAACCTGCCCCTCGACATCAGCCACATGCGTGAAAGCGCCGCACTGACCGCGATGGATCTGTACCCGGGCATCATCACCGCCAGCCACGCCAACGCACAGAAAGTCACCGGCAATACCCATCACCGCCACCTGACGGATACGGTCATCCGACGGCTGCAGGAACGCGGCGGCACCATCGGCGTGGTGCCTTTCAATAAATTCCTCATCCCGGACTGGTCGATGGAAGGTGATCACCGCGAACGGGTCCCACTGGAACGGGTCGCCGCGCAAATCGATTATTACTGCCAGATGAGTGGAAATTCGCAGCATGCAGCCATTGGCTCAGATTTCGACGGCGGATTCGGTTACCCCAATATTCCGCTGGAGATGGACACCATCGCTGATCTGCAAAAACTGGACCCAATATTGACAAAAATAGGTTATACTGCTGAAGACAAAAACAATATTTTTCATAGCAACTGGAAAAAACACCTGGAGAACATATTGCCAGAATGAGCAAGCCAGACCAAGAACCTAAAACTGAACCCAGTCTCGAAGAAAAACTGAATGCCCTGCCGCCCTATCCAAAAGTGCGGATGCGCTTTGCCATTTATGCCATCCTGGGCGGCTTTTTGATCTTTTTACTCGGCGCCAAGCCACAACTTTTTGGATTGGACCGCAGCCCGGTCGTTGGATTCATCCAGATCCTGGTCATGCTGATCGGGATTGGCATCGTTTGCCTGGCAGGCTACGTGCTGGTGCACGCCCTGTGGCGACGCACCGTGCCCAGCATCACCGCAGACATCGGAGCCCGCTTTGTGAGCACCGGGTACGTGATTGTCCTTTTCTCGGGCATGGCCGACGTCTTCGGCATCGGCTCCCAGCCGCTCCCGATGGTGCCTTTCTTTGGAGTATGGCAGGCGCGCGGCATGGAAATTGGCATGGGAGTCATTGCCATCGGCTTTGTGATGATGTTCCCCTACCAAAAAGTGCACCGCTGATCAGGGCAGCAAGCCCATCACACGCAACATTTCTTCGTTGGTATCGAATTTATACTCACTGAGAGCGGCCGCGGCAGCGCGGTCGTTTTCGATTGTTTCAAGGCGATCGAGATCAGGGGTGCGCACCGGGTTCAACCCGGCACCATGTAAAAATGCCGTGATGACCGCATCACTCACCCCGGCCTCTTCAGGCCGGTCGAGCAAATATTCAGACAAAGCACGGGCAGCGTTCATGCCATCCCGGCGGGCAATGCCCACCATCCCGGTACTGGCATTGCGCGACCAGCCGCAGACAAAAACCCCCTGCCAGCGATGATCGGCAGTATCAGCCATCTCATAAGAGACATTTCCAATCGGATAGCGTGGGGTTTCGGCCAGTACAAAGCGACTGCCCTCCACCGGCAGCCCCAGTGAGCGATCCACCTGGTCGCCAATGGCGAAAATCAACGTATCGAGCGGCTCTTCCGTATAACGGCCCGTTCCACGCGCTACCGTGCCAGTGGAAGTACTCTCGAGCCGATTCTCTTCGAGCTTGATGCCGGTCACGTGGTTGAACTCGCTCAAAATCTTCGATGGGGAATAAAGGAAACGCATGCGCCAGCGTGCCCGAGGTTTAGGATCGGTCACCGACTGCGCCACTGTCAACACCCGGGCCGCCGCCTCGGAAGGCACCTGACCAATCCACTTCATGGCCGGAGAAATACGCTCTACCTCACGCTGAAAATCATCCACATCAAGGGCAGCCGCCACCGGCAACAGTTCCCGATCATCAAACTTGATCTCTGCCAGGCCCCGGCGGGCAATCGTGGTAATTTCCTCTACCTGAGGTAAAGTGAGCAGCCAGCGGACAATATCGGTCATGACGTTGCCCACCCCTACTACCATCACTTTTCGACCAATCGGGAATTCCTGACAGGCGTAGGGTGGCAAATGATTGTAGTGATAAACCAATTCTTTGGCATGGTAAACACCCGGGCAATCCTCGCCAGGCAAGCCCAGCCACTTGGTGCCTTGAGCGCCGGCCGCCACCAAAATAGCGGAAAAGCCCAACTGGCGCAACGAATTAAAGTTCAACGGCGAATCAACACCAACGGTAACATTGCCAAAATAACTGACCCCCTGCGCACGCACAATATCGCGGAATTGACAGCGTAAGCCCTCTTTGATGCGCAATTTCTCGGGATAGATCCCATATTCAGCCAGGCCCCCGGGTTTCACGTCGCGATTGAAAATCGCCACGGGGGTCCCTTTATCTGCCAGTTCTCTGGCAGCAAAAAGCCCGGCGGGGCCGGCGCCAATGATCGCTACCTTCGATGTGTGTGTCTGTTCCGTCATTCGTCCTCCACTGATCGGCAAAAAATGCGTCCGCAGAGACGCCGTATCCATATTAGAGCCTCTTAATTATAAGACGATTTCCTTCCCGTCAGTTTCGGCTTATGCTATAGTTAGTCCATAATTGAAGCGAGATTACTCAAAGAGGATAAATGAGTTCTGAATTTCGGCAAGAAAAACTAGCCAATGGATTACTGGTAAATTTGAAAGAAATCCATTCTGCCCCCATCATCAGCCACTGGGTGTGGTACCGGGTGGGTTCGCGGAATGAGGTGCCCGGAAAAACGGGTGTCTCCCACTGGGTCGAACACATGCAGTTCAAAGGCACCCCGCGCTACCCCGGCGGTGTGCTTGACCGCGCCATTTCGCGTGAGGGCGGGTTCTGGAATGCCTTCACCTTTCTCGACTGGACCACTTTCTTCGAGACCCTGCCGGCCAACAAGATCGAACTGGCGCTTGATCTGGAAGCAGACCGCATGCAGCACAGCACTTACCTGCTCGAAGAGGTGGAATCTGAGCGAACAGTGGTCATTTCGGAGCGCGAGGGCAACGAAAACGAACCGCTGTTCAAGCTGGATGAAGCCATGCAAGAAGCAGCCTTCAAACAACACCCCTACCGCAACGAGATCATCGGCAGCATTGCCGACCTGCACGACCTCCAACGCGACGATCTGTATGCCCATTACCGCGCGCATTACTGCCCCAACAATGCCGTACTGGCCATTGCCGGCGACTTCGACGGCGATGAGATGATGGCCATGATCCACAAATACTATGGCCCCATTCCCAGCGGGCAGGTGGAAACCCACTTCCCGGAGCCAGAAGCGCCTCTCAGCCAGGAAGAACGCTGTGAGGTAAAAGGCCCGGGCGACACCACCTACCTGCTGCTGGCCTACCGCGCCCCCAAAGCGGATAGCGAGGATTTCTTCACCATCTCCGTGCTGGACAGCCTGTTAACCGGGCCGAGCAGCCTGAATATGTTCGGCGGCGGGGGAATCTCGAACAAAACCAGCCGGCTCTACCGGGCACTGGTCGAAAAAGAACTGGCCATCGGCGTCTACGGCGGCCTGCAAGCCACCATCGACCCGCACCTCTACAGTATCAACGTCACCGTGCGGCCCGGGAGAAAGCCAGAGCAAGTACTGAAAAAGGTCGATGAAGAAATCAAACGACTGCAAGACAAACTTATCCCGCAAAGCGAAATCGACCGGGCGGTCAAACAGGCCCGGGCCCTGTTCGCTTACGGTTCCGAGAACATCACCAACCAGGGATTCTGGCTGGGATACCCGGAAATGTTCGCTCACTATGACTGGTTCACTTCTTACGTAGAGCGACTGAACCAGGTCACCCCACAAAAGTTACAGGAAGCCATGCAGCGTTACCTGGCCCCTGAACGACGAGTGGTAGGCATCTACCTGCCAGAGGAGGAACAAGCATGAACCCCACCCCACGTTCCCTCCCCGGGCCAGAAGACATTGCCCGCAAAGTACTTCCCAACGGCATCACCCTGCTGACCCGCAGCAACTACAACAGCCCCTCCGTGGTGCTGACCGGTTACGTTGCGGCTGGAAGCTGGATGGATCCCCTCGATAAACTGGGACTGGCGCACTTCACCGCGTCAGCGCTAACACGCGGAACAGAAAAACGCAGCTTTCAGGACATCTTCGACCAGCTGGAATCTGCCGGGGCCAGTCTGGGCTTCGGTGCCAGCATACACAACACCAGCTTCAGCGGACGAGCCCTGGCTGAAGATCTGCCCCTGCTGGTAGACCTGCTGGCTGACTGCCTGCGCCGCCCAAGCTTCCCGAACGAATACGTGAAACGACTGCAAACACAACTGCTGACCAGCCTGGCGATCCGGGCTCAAGATACCAGCGACATGTCCGCCATCACTTTCGACCAGATCCTCTTCGGCGAGCATCCCTACGGACGCCCCGAGGACGGCTTCACGGAAACGATCCGCAAGATCAGCCGCCGTGACCTGGTCGATTTTCACCGGCGCTACTACCGCCCAGAAAATATGGTGCTCGTGGTGGTTGGGGCTGTGGACGCTGAGAACGTGTTCGACATCCTCGAAAAAGCTCTGGGCGACTGGCAAAACCCCATTCCGGCACCAGTACAAAGCCTGCCGGAGATCGTTCCGCTCACCCAAAGCGTGCGCAAACATCTGGACCTGCCCGGCAAAAGCCAAACGGACCTGGTGATCGGCATGCTGGGACCCAAACGCAAGTCACCGGACTTTCAAGCCGCCAGCCTGGGCAACAACATCCTGGGGCAGTTCGGCATGATGGGCCGCATCGGCGAATCGGTGCGCGTCAAAGCTGGACTGGCCTACGATGCCTCCACCAGCCTGAATGCCTGGATCGACGGCGGCTCGTGGGAAGTTTCTGCCGGGGTTAACCCGGCCAACCTGCAAAAAGCCATCGACCTGATCGTGGAAGAACTGCGGCTCTTCGGTAAAGAACCCGTCAGCCCCGACGAACTGGCCGACAGCAAAGCCAACTTCATTGGCCGACTGCCGCTGACACTGGAATCGAACAGCGGCGTCGCCGGCACTTTGCTCAACCTGGAACGCTTCGCTCTCGGGCTGGATTACCTGCAGAGCTATGAAACGCGCATTGCAGCGGTAACCCGAGAAGACATTCTGGCTGTCGCGCAAAAGTACATCCATCCTGATGCACTGGCCATCGTCAGTGCAGGATCGGGAGGTTAAAATGAACAACCCCTATCTCACCAATGGCGTCGATATGGTCAAAATCGACCGTTTCGAACACCTCGACCCGGCCATCCGGGCACGTTTCATCAATCGCGTGTACACGCCCAATGAAATCCAACTGTGCGCCAATCGCAACGAGAGCCTGGCAGGGCGTTTTGCCGCCAAAGAAGCTGTCTCCAAGGCACTGGGGTGCGGCATTGGCCCCATCCGCTGGCAAGACATCGAGATCGTGGCCACCGAAGAGGATCAGCCCATGATCATCTTCCACGGTGCCGCCAAAGAGGCCGTCGAGAAACGCGGTCTGACGAGCTGGTCGATCTCGATCACGCACACGCAAGACTATGCCATGGCCTTTGTGGTTGCCATGAGCCCCTTCCCCCCAGAAGCCTGCGACTAAAGCAAGATGCGAATTCTGGCCGTCAGCGACGTAGAAATTGGGTTCATCTACAGCCCGATGATCCTCGAACGCTTTCAAGCGATCGACCTGATCATCAGCTGCGGAGACCTGCCCTATTACTACCTGGAGTACATTCTGACCATGCTCAACGTGCCGCTGTATTACGTGCGCGGCAATCACGCCAGCAAGGTCGAAATCACCACCGGCGGGGAACGCACCTATCCCTGGGGGGCGACGAACCTGCACCAACGCGTGATGGAAGATGATACCGGGCTGCTGCTGGCCGGGCTGGAAGGCTGCGTGCAATACAACCGCGGACCTTACCAGTACACACAGGGACAATACTGGATGAAAGCCTTTCGGCTGGTTCCGGGGTTAATGTTAAATAGATTGCGATTCGGCCGGGCACTGGACGTGCTGGTCACCCATGCGCCGCCGTGGAAAATCCACGATGACGATGACCGCCCCCACCAGGGCATCAAGGCCTTTCGCTGGCTGATCGATGTTTTTCAACCCACTTATGCCCTGCACGGGCACATCCACGTGTACCGCAGGGACGTCATCACGCAAACTCAAGTGGGAAAGACCCAGGTGATCAATACCTACGGGTTTCGCGAACTGGAAATCCAAACCCCGCCGGCACGATCCTGGCAAAGTAAATAAGGAGTAAACCATTATGGGTCCGGAAGATTTTGAACCCAAGACAACCAATTACGTGGTGCAAACTGCGCATCAAGATTTTTCGCACGCCCTAAGAAAAGGGTTCGTGCGTTCGCTGATTAGCTGGATCCAGCACGAGAGCAACGAACTGCTCCCCTACGATGAAGTACGCAAGCACATTCCCATCCGTGGGCAGCATTATGTTGGACTGCGCCAGATCGAAACCGACAAAATCGTGGGATCCGTCAGCCGCTTCAACGATTTCGACCGTGCCTTTCTGCCCCGGCAGACCAACACCCGGGCACGCTGGGAAAGCATCGACCGCGCCTATTTCGAAGACGTGATCCTGCCGCCCATCGACGTGTATAAGATCGGCGACGTGTACTTCGTCAAAGACGGCAACCACCGGGTCTCAGTAGCCAAAGAACGCGGCCAGGCCTACATGGATGCTTACGTCATCCAAATCGACATTCCCGGTACGCTGGATGAAAACGTCAGTCTGGACAACCTGATCATGGTGCAGGAATACGCCGAATTTCTGAACACGACGCGGCTGGATGAATACTACCCCCAAGGAGATTTTCGTTTTTCCATCCCCGGGCAGTACGAGAAGGTGCTGCAGCACATCAGCGTGCACCAGTGGTACATGGGAGAAGCGCAAAAACACGAAATTCCGTACCCCGAAGCGGTCAAAGGCTGGTACAAGGACCTGTACCGCCCGCTGGTCAAAATCATCCGGCAGCACAAGATTCTCAATAGCTTCCCCGGACGCACCGAGATGGATCTGTATCTGTGGATCATCGAACACCGCTGGTATCTGGGAGAGGAAACTCACCGTACCATCAGTCTGGAAGCCGCGGCGACCAATTTTGCGGAGCGGTTTTCGAAACACTCTTTTCAGAAATTTCCGCAATTCTTTCAACGCCTGTTCCACAAAAAAGAAGACCGGTCAGCTTGATGCCTGACCGGTCCATTTTTTAACCAGAGGAAAAGATTAAATTCGGGCGGACGATTTGACTCCCAGCCAGAAAGTGTTGGGCAAGATCATTTGACTACCCTGCACCTCAATGCCACTGGTGCGAGCCGGTTTCTCAGGGATCATACTGGGATGAACGTAGCACAGGTCCGGTTTTTGCCCGTATTTGTTTTGATAGTATTCGGTAGCACGTTGAATCTTGGTAAGGAAATCCACCTTGGGGTCATTATCAAACCAGAGCATGCCAGTATTCATTCTCAATCTCCTGAAGAGTCTCTTCTCTTTTTATTGCAAGGTTCAGGCCAAGCAATTTTAGTTCTTATGTTCTACATTCATTATAGAACTAGTTTTCTAATTTGTCAATTCCTTTTTTCTCGTCGGTAACATTTAATGCAAGGTTTAGGCCAGACGGTCCGAAAAAGAAGATCGTGCGACGACCGCAGACCCCAAAACCGCAAAAATCTTTAGATTTGCAAGGGGGCAGGAATGTAGATTTTTTCAGGCTTTTAAGGTATGCTTTAGAGGTTGAACGAAATTCCAGAAATCTCAAAAAATCCCGTCCATCTTCTCTGGAGGCACCCATGATAAAAGATCTTTTGAAGGATGCAGAAAGTCGCATGAAAGGAGCGATCGAAGCGCTTGAGAATGACCTCACCGGTATCCGCACCGGCCGCGCCAACCCCGCCCTGGTCGAGAAATTGCCGGTGGAATATTACGGCATGGAAACTCCCCTTTTCCAGTTAGCCAGCATCAGCGTGCCAGAAGCGCGCGCCTTGATGATCAAACCCTTCGACCCTTCAACCTTGAAAGCCATCGAGAAAGCCATTCTGACCTCAGAATTAAATCTGACCCCGAACAACGATGGCAAAGTCATCCGCCTCAACCTGCCCCCTCTCACTGAGGAGCGCCGGCGCGAACTGGTCAAAATGGTCAGTTCTCGGCTGGAAGAGAGCCGCATTGCTATCCGCAACATCCGCCGCGACCAGATGAAAGATATGCGTGACTTCGAGAAAGAAAAGATGATCTCTGAAGACGATCTGAGCTACGGCGAGGACGAACTGCAGAAGCTGACCGACAAATTCATCGAAGAAATCGACAAGGTCGGCGAACGTAAATCCAAAGAAATCATGGAGGTCTAGCCTGCGCTAGGCTGCTATGTCAGAAGAGTTCAAAAAGCTACCGACGCACATTGCTGTGATCATGGATGGCAACGGCCGCTGGGCAACCGCCCGCGGCCTTCCGCGTGCTGAGGGGCACCGGGTAGGCACCGAGGCCGTGCGCCGTCTGATCAAGGCATGCGTCGACTTTCAGATCAAATACCTGACCATTTACGCCTTTTCGACCGAAAACTGGGCCCGTCCCAAAGAAGAAGTCAACGGGCTGATGCTGCTGCTGGAATCGGTGGTGGTCAACGAGCTGGAATCGCTGGATAAAGAGGGAGTGCGCATCCAGCACATCGGCCGGCTGGAAGCCTTACCGGGCAACCTGGCCGACAAAGTGCGCCACGCCATCGAGGTTACCCACAACAACGAGAAGCTGGTGCTCAACATTGCCTGGAACTACGGCGGGCGTGATGAGCTGGTGTGTGCCATCAAACACATGATCCAGGATGGGGTCAAAGCCGATGACGTCAACGAACAACTGGTGAGCAGCTACCTGTTTACCAGCGACACTCCCGACCCCGAGCTGCTCATCCGCACGTCAGGGGAACAACGGCTGAGCAACTTCTTGATCTGGCAAACCGCCTACTCGGAATGGGTGATCACCCCCGTCTTATGGCCTGATTTCAGCAAAGAGGATCTACGGCAAGCCATCATCGAGTATGGCAACCGCGACCGTCGTTTTGGCAAAGTTTCGAGCAGCGCAAGCAAATGATCCCAGATAAATCGCTCCGCACCCGCCTCATCGTCGCAGCCATCCTGATTCCACTGGTGTCGCTGTTCATTTTCTTAGGCGGAGGAGCATTTGCCCTGTTCTTAGGCGTATTTCTGGCACTGGCCGTGTGGGAATACTGGCGTATGTTCCGCATCGGCAATTATTCCCCTTCGCTTTTTCTCATGGTCACCGGCGTACTCGCTGCGGTGGCCATGCGCTTTTTTCTCGGCTTTGAAATGATGGATCTATGGCTCACCATGCTGGTGCTGCTGGCCATGGCTTTCGCCGTCGTACAGCAAACCCAGAGTGTGCCGCAAGCCGCTTTCAATTTTGCCATCACGGTAAGCGGCGTGCTCTACGTGGGCTGGCTGGGCGGATATGCTCTGTCGCTGCGCAATCTGCCAAATGGTCTGTTCTGGACCCTGCTGGTGATCTTTGCCGCGGCCGCGTCAGACGCCGGAGCCTACTTTGTGGGGGTACGCTTCGGCAAGCATAAAATCGCCCCCGCGCTGAGCCCCAAAAAATCGTGGGAGGGTTACCTGGGCGGAGTTGCCGTCGCGGCAGTGAGTACCTGGCTGGTCACCCTGATCACTGCCCGCTTCTTTCTGCCCGAAATCCTGCCCCTGCAAGGATTAGTGTTGGGATGCGCCCTGGCACTGCTTACCCCACTGGGTGATCTGGCCGAAAGCATGCTCAAACGCCTGTTCAACCTCAAAGACGCCAGCCACCTGCTGCCCGGCCACGGCGGCATTCTGGACCGAATCGATTCCTCTCTGTGGGCACTGCCCATCGGATTCTACATTTTATTGTTCCTCCATTAAAGCCCTCACCGCGCAAGTCCATTTTATAACTTTACAGGAAAAGGAGAATCAGTGATGACCGAAACACGGCCAACGCGCAATCTTGCGCTTGATCTCGTGCGCGTCACCGAGGCGGCTGCTTTGGCGGCTGGCCGCTTCATGGGGCGCGGAGATAAAGAAGGGGCAGATGGTGCGGCAGTAGACGCCATGCGGCTGCTGCTCAACCAGATCGACATGCAGGGAGTGATCGTCATCGGCGAAGGTGAAAAAGACGAAGCTCCCATGCTCTTTAACGGAGAAAAACTGGGGTCAGGCCGAGGTCCCGAAGTAGATATCGCAGTAGATCCCATTGATGGCACGCGACCGCTGGCACATGGTCTGCCCAATGCCATCGCCACCGTAGCCATGGCACCGCGGGGAGCCTTTTTCAACCCAGGACCGTATCTATACATGAAGAAGATCGCCGTCGGCCCGGAAGCCAGCGGTGTCATCGACATTGATGC
>JAAZOQ010000432.1 GCA_012797695.1 Anaerolineaceae bacterium
AGATCTGGCTCGTGATTTGATCGACATGTATTTGAAGAATTCGCCAAAGATGCTGGATTCTATCCATGCTGATTTACGCACGAATAACGTGGATCAATTGAAGACGCATATTCATACCTTGAAAGGCAGCAGCGCCCAATTGGGGGTGGTGGGAGTTGCTTCATTGTGCCGCTCAATCGAAGATGTGATCCTTGAAGGTCGCTTTTCTGAACTGGATGACTTGATCAGCCAGTTGGATGAGACTTACTCGAAAGTGACTGATTACTACTCTCAGCGTCAATAACTCAATTTGGAGGAAAGATGCCTGATCCCAAGGACCATATTCTGATCGTTGAGGATAGCGAGATCACTTTATATAAAGTAAAAGCGATCTTGATTCGGCTGGGTTATGAGGTTTCCGCTTATGATAATCCGGTTGAAGCATTGAACTGGCTTTCGACGACTTCTCAGCACCCGGATTTGATTTTGCTCGATGTGGTCATGCCCGATATGGATGGTTTCGAGTTCATTCGCCGGGTACGCAGCCAGCCTGAAACCAGTAAGATCCCCATCATTTTGCTCACCAGTCATGTAGATACCCGCGATAAGGTCGAGGGCCTTGAAGCCGGCGCGGATGATTATTTAGGCAAATCGGCCAGCCTGACCGAGCTGGAATTGCGGGTTAAGGCTTTGTTGGCTCGCAAGCACTCTACCGAGACTTCCATCGCTCAGGTTTCCGCCCGGTCGATCGCAGTCTTCAGCTTGAAAGGTGGTTCAGGGGTTTCTTCGCTGGCGGTCAATCTCTCGATTGCGATCTCGCAGCTTTGGGGAATTGAGACTTGTCTGTGGGACATGGCCAGTGGGGTCAGCCAATGTGCTTTGATGATGAATTTGCGCCCCGTTTCGGACATCACTTCATTGAGCGATTGGGCGGAGCCCACCGTGGATGAGAGTGTCTTACGTTCGATGTTGCTCAAGCATGAAACTGGCGTCTGGCTGATGCCAGGTGCTCCCAACGTTGAAGAATCAGAGCTGATCAATACCAAATTGATCGATCTGGTTTGGCCGGAAGCGCTGACCATGACCCCTTATCTTATTATCGATGCCGGCAATCACTTCACGGATCCGGTGCTTTCTATTTTGGAACGGGCCGAGATCGTTTTGTTGATGTTGACTCCTGAACTGGCTTCTGTCAATGCTACTTATCAAGCCTTGAAGGTGTTTAGTGATCTGGGCTTCCCGGCCAACAAGGTTTTCCCGGTGCTCAACCATACCTTTGAGGGAGCCGGGTTGGAGACCGCCAAGATTGCTGCCGGACTCAAAAAACAGATTTTGGCGGAAATTCCTTGCGATAGCAAGAATATGATCCGCGCCATCAATCAAGGGCATCCTTATTTGACGGTAGCTCCAAAATCCGAGACCAGCCTGGCGATTTCGACTCTGGCTTATCGGCTCAGCTCAAGTGATATGCAATCCAAGAAAGAGGATTTCACTTCTCCTCAACTTGAAAATGTGAGAAAATCACTGTTAAGCTAACCCTGGAGAGAAAAATGGCCCAAAAGAAGATCGATGGTTTACCTACAATTGCAGATATCCAGCAGGAGATCACCGAAGAGCAGCAGGCGCAGGCTGAAGGTCAAGCTCTGCAACAGAAGAAAAATAAGCTGAAGCCGGTTTTGATCCTCTTGGCGGTGATTGCGGCAGTTTTACTGGCCTTTTCTCTCTTCGGAAATCAGGTTTTCCCATCCCCCGCCGGGAACGGAATTGTGACCGGCACTGTGGTAAACGCGGCAGGTTCCCCCATTTCAGCCCAGGTATATGTGGTGAATACTTCTCTCTTTACTTCTGCTGATTCGCAGGGGCGTTTCAGCCTGTCAGGGGTGCCTGACGGCCATCAGACGGTGCTGGTTGCCTATCAGGGGCAGGGCGTTGAATTGCCCGTGGATATTCAGAATGGGGCCGAAGTTTTTGTCGGCTCGATCACGATTGCTTCGACGCAGGTTCCATCCAATTAGTTTATAAAGCTGGGATTGATGTCCAATTACCGACGTGGCCAGGGCTTTGTTGAGTACATTTTACTTGTCCTTTTGCTGGGAATCATTTCTGTTTCTGCACTTAAGATTACGGGGGTTGATGTGGGGGATTTATTTACGAGTGTAGCGGATACGCTCTCGAATAAATCGAACACTGTTTTTGCAGATACTTTTTCTGATCTCTCGAATTGGAAGTCGATCTTTGGCTCGAATCGTTGGTCTGCGGTGGATGGCAATCTGGTAACCACCAGTGCAGGTGACCAGCGGATCATGGAAACGGGTAATTTGCCGAACGATTACGTGATTACCACCACAGCTCAATTACTCAGCGGTGGGGGATATGGCATCATGTTCCGCTTGACCCCTTCTGGCAGCAGCTATGCCGGATATAGTTTTCAGTTGGATCAAGGTTATGGGAACAAATTTGTCCTGCGCAAGTATTCTACCAATGGGACGGAAATTTCGACGCCAATAGCTGTCTCAAGTCCGCCCGCAGGTTTTGATTTTTATGCTCCCCATCAGGTTACCCTTTCTGTGGTGGGGAATACTTACACTGCTTACGTTGATGGTACTCAAGTGATGACCGCTAAGGATAGTTCCTATACCAGTGGGGGAGCCGGGTTACGTACCTGGTGGTCGAATCAGGTCTCAGTCTCCGATTTTTCGGTCAGCACTCCCTGAAGGCTTAGTCGATTTTTTCAACGTAGATGTAGCGGGCTACGGTGAAACCCAGCGTGATCTGCTCTTTCTCTATGGTCAACGTGATCGTGTGATTAAAAGGCAAGATCTCGGTGACCGTAATGGGGGTTCCGATCAGGATTTTCTTGCGTTCCAAAAAATCCATCAGTTCAAGATTCTCTTCTGCCAGTTCATGCACTCTGCGGACGATTCCACGATCTCCCTCGCGGAGCCCGGTCAAAGACACCCATTTTTCTACCGCGTCTTCGCATCCAGGCAGAGGGTTGCCATGCGGGCAAGTCTGGGGGTGCCCCAATTCTTCGTAGAGAGCATTTTCGGCTTCCTGAGAAATGGCGTGTTCCAGATTGTGAGCTTCGCTGTGCAGTTTTGACCAGGGAAGCATTTTGAGCATCATCCATTCCATCAGCATGTGTTTGCGCATGATCAGGCGCGCAGCATCCCAACCGGCTTCGGTCAGGTGGGTGCCGTTTTCTTGCTGGGTGATTAAACCGTCTCGAACCATACGCTTCAGAGTATTGGTAACAGTAGGGGCAGATACTTTTAATATTTCAGCCAGGCGGGCACCAACGACAGGTTCGCCGTCTCTTTCGATGACGTAAATAAGCGAGAGATAATCTTCGATGGTTTGACTATGCTTGATTGTTTGATCTGTCATTTTACTTTCCCATATTCATGCTGCATAATCTTGACTAATATTTCGTATTAGCCTATACTAATTTCATAACATTATTCTTATTCATTATATCAAGACTTTGCGGAGGTTGTAATGCAAAATTCCCTCAATGAGGTTTACCTTTCAGAAATACCCAGTGGCAGGAACGTGATTATTTCAGCATTACATGAGGGAAATGAGCTGAACCGTCGTCTGACTTCATTGGGATTTACCCCGGGCACCGGGGTAGAGATTGTCCAGAACTTTGGGCATGGCCCCATGATCGTTACCGTACGCGGAATGAAGATCGCCTTGGGGCGGGGAGAGGCAGCCAAGATATTTGTTTACGAGGATGAAAAGAAATGAGCGATTGTCATTCCAGCTCCACTGCAGAAGTAATTCGTACTCAAGATGCAAAAGGTCACAAAATTCCAGTTATTGCACTCGCCGGTCAACCGAATATGGGGAAGTCTACCCTTTTCAATCTGCTCACAGGTCTAAATCAGCATGTGGGCAACTGGCCGGGAAAAACAGTCGAGCAGCGCAGCGGGAATTTTTCTTTTAATGAGCGGGAATATCATCTGGTCGATTTGCCCGGAACGTACAGTTTGACGGCCAACTCACCCGAAGAAGTGATCACTCGTGAGTTTATCTTGACCGAGAAACCGGATATCGTCATTGCGGTGGTCAGTGCGGCCAATCTGGAAAGAAGTTTGTATCTGGTCTCGGAGTTGGTCTGTTTGCCCGTCCCCATCGTGGTGGCTTTGAACATGATGGATGTTGCCAGGCAAGAGGGAATTGCCGTTGATGCGCAGGAACTCAGCCAGGCTTTGAATTTGCCGGTGATTGCCATTACAGCTACCAAAGCCCTGGGTGTGCGTGATCTTTTGCAGAAGGCACAAGAGGTGATCGAGCGTCCAACGATTGTTCACCCCAATGTCCCCGAGATTCGCAAAGATGTAGCTGAGGCGATCGATCTGGTGGAACAGAAAATTGCGCAGTACGTTCCCGCGGACCACCCGGCAGATTGGGCAGCTTTGAAGCTGCTGGAGGGGGATGTTGAGATCACCAAAAAGATGAAGGCGTCCCTTCCTCCTGAAATCGAAAAATCAGTAAGTGAAATTTTGCGTGAGAATGATGACGCAATGGTGGCCGTTGCTTCCAGCCGCTATAACTGGATTGGTGATATCGTGCGCCGTTGTGTGAAAAAGCCCAAGATGGGGCAGATCAGCATCACTGAGCGGATTGATCGTATTGCCACTCACCCAGTGTGGGGATTGTTTATCCTGGCAGGGATTCTAGGGCTGGTCTTTTGGCTGACCTTTACTATTGGCTCACCGGCTCAGGCCTGGCTGGATGAAGCTGTCGTGGGCCGTTTGGCTTCTTGGGCCAGTCAGGGGATGACGAATTCTCCGGCCTGGCTGCGCTCACTGATTGTCGATGGGGCCATCGGCGGAGTGGGTTCAGTGCTGACCTTTTTGCCGATTTTGATTATCTTTTTTGCTTCTTTTGGCTTTTTGGAAGATATTGGTTACATGGCACGTGCGGCCTACGTGATGGATAACATCATGCACATGATGGGCTTGCATGGCAAGTCTTTCCTGCCGCTGTTTTTGGGCTTTGGCTGCAATGTGCCGGCCATCATAGGAACGCGTGTGATCGATTCCTGGCCGGCGCGTATTTTGACCATCCTGATTGCGCCGCTGGTTCCCTGTACTGCGCGCATGGCAGTGATTGCTTTTCTGGCGCCAGCTTTCTTCGGGAAGAACGCTTTTCTGGTTTCGTGGGGATTGATCCTCTTCTCGATCGTTCTGCTGGTGGTTCTGGGGGTACTGCTCAACAAGATCATCTTCAAGGGTGAGCGCTCCGCTTTCATTATGGAGATGCCGCTTTACCATATTCCCAATCTGCGTACGGTGGGGCTGCTGGTCTGGCAGCGTTCCTGGTCATTCATCAAGAAAGCGGGCACGACCATTCTGATTGCTTCGATGGTGATTTGGGGACTGTCTTACCTTCCCGCCGGGAACATCGATACCAGTTATCTGGCCATCTTTGGTAAATGGATCGAGCCGTTTGGTAAATTGATGGGGTTTGACTGGCGCTTGACAGTGGCGCTGCTCAGTTCCTTCCCGGCAAAAGAAAATGCCATTGCTACATTGGGCGTCCTCTTTGGCAATACGCAGGGGTCTGGCCTAGCGACTTTGTTGGCAAGTACGTTCAGCAATGCCACCGCTCTCTCCTTTTTGGTGGTCACGATGCTTTTCATTCCCTGCCTGGCGACTGTAGCTGTAATTCGGCAGGAAACGAATTCGGTTAAATGGACAGCTTTCAGTGTGCTGATGTTCCTGGTGCTTTCCACGGCGATGGGAATGATCGTCTATCACGTGGCTTTACTGGTATAGGAGAAATTATGCTCGAACGGTTGCTGCAATTGATTCGTGAAGGGGGCAGTTTTGATGTCACCCGGCTTGCCCGGGAGCTGGAGACAACCCCAGAAATGGTGCACGCTATGATGGAACATTTACGGCGGACAGGGTTATTGAAAACTTATGACCCTGGGCAATCATCGTGTGAACACTGTGCTTTGGGATCGGTTTGCGATCAAGAAAAGAAGAAGCAGGAAACCGGCCATCTCTGGATGTATGAAGAAAAATAGGCAAAGAAAAAACTCGAGAGAATCTCGAGTTTTTTGTCAGGCCAGCCGATAAGCCGCGTTCTGTGTAGAGAGCGGGTATGCTTGCGCACGGCACTCTCCATGAGGACCATCTATCTAGATGTGCTGTTGCCAGCACACTCAAGCGGTCTACCCGGGATTCAAAAGAAAACGAGCCGCTTCCCGCTGCGGGAACCCGCAGACTTTATCCCTGCTTGACCTTGCTCCAGCTGGGGGTTGCCTGGCCGCTGCATTACGGCAGCGCCGGTGGTCTCTTAC
>JAAZOQ010000071.1 GCA_012797695.1 Anaerolineaceae bacterium
ACGCTATTCCGGCTTGTTCATCTTGCTCAAGCAAAAATGGTCGCTGCCCACCAGAGAATGGCTGGCCCTTTTGGAACAGGCTTTGGCAGCCTTCCTGACCTTAGTTCGCCATCCTGTCCCATCTCATGTCTGAACTTCAGAAATATGGTTGACATAAATTATATGCTATATTTGCACTAAATAAAACGGTGTGACCGTTTTACCCGCCCACGATGACAAGGTAGCCATTAGAGACTGCTTTCTTCTGAAAAGGAGATAGTCGTGGGTGTTTTATTTTTCATTCCGAGTAGGTTCGGAAAAAGAAACAAGTGGTCACCTTACACCAATCTGGCAAGGTGACCACATTGATTGCCTCACTAATATTTCTCGTCTATCGTTAGCCGTGCGTTGGACTTTGAATCAACACATCTGCGGGAATACCCAACCCTGCATTCAACTTACGGATCATCGCCAGGGTCAACGGGCGCTTTCGGCTCAAAACTTCAGAGACTCTCCCACTCGGTCCGATATACTGCTCCAGATCCCGCCGGTCTAAGCCGCGGCTGTCCATGTAGTACTTAATCGCCTCAACCGGATCAGGTGGCAGGATTGGGTATTGCTTTTCTTCATAAGATTCAACTAAAGTAAAAAGCACTTCAAAGCGATCCCCGTCCGGCGTGCCAGGTTCAGATCCCCACAGCCGTTCTACTTCGGCCAGTGCAGCTTCATAATCTGCTTCGGTCCGAATAGGTTTGATTTCCATAGACATTTCCCTCAATTCTAGATGCTGGTCGCATCAATCCGGTCATACTCTGCGTGGGTACCTACAAAGCGGATGAACATCTTCTCTTGGGAGTATTCAACCACCACGACCAACCGGTACGTATTGCCTTTGATGTTGAAAACCACCCGGTTGTTCGGGAGGATACTGACACTGCGATAGATCGCTTTGATTTCTGCCGGCGAATTCCAACTGGCTTTCTTTGCCTCTGTATACCAGGCTCGTAGCGGTGGTTCGGCATCCGGATGAGCCTCCCAGAATTCAACGAGACGGCGACGTGAGATAATCCGCATAAGTTATTATAGCACCTTTCTCCCAAATTGGGAGATTAGCATATTTCCACTGCCTGATCGATTTTAAAATCTTCCATGCATCCTTATCGACCAGCGGTTTCTACCGGTCGGAAATTGCACGCCGGCGCATTCCTGGCCAGCATACTCCAGGAGATCTTCTCGAAAACGTTCCACCACAGATCCGGAACATTGTACCAGGGAGTATCCTTGACACCCGTGGGGATATTCGGATCGTCCTGGGATACCCGGTCCAGGAAACCACCTGGGTGCAGGCCAACATCGGTGTAAACCGCAGAATAGACTGGTCCGAGAACTCCAAAAGTAACCAGCCGGCCAACGCCACAGCGCTTCGGCTCGACTTCTTGCGCCGCATCCAGGCGATCCGCCGCGAATTGCCAGTAGGTCATGCCGGCCGGAACCTGAGAAACCTGCATCGGTTGGTTGCCTTTGAAGTAAAGAAACCCAGCAACGACCAGCAGCGCCAGCGCCGTTGCCACGAAAATGACGTGGAACACGAAACGGACCACATCCGCCAGCAACACAAAAATAAATTTCATTGATCCTCCTGGTTGTCCTTTGTCTCTGTGATGCGATATTCTGCCCTGGGATCCAGCACGCGGTGAAAGCGCGCTTCTTCACGGTACATGCGATCCACGGCAATCTCCACGATGTTGCCTTCGCTTCGCCCCATCAGGGCAGCCAGTTCTTCAAGCTGCCCCAAGGTTTCGCCGCTCAAACGAAATGAACGAACCGCCTTATTGGATGACTTTGTTTTCGGCATATTTTTACTCCTTTTCCGCAATGTACACTAGAGTATTACTTTAAGCAAGGCTCAATCCAATATTTTGGCTCGTGATGACCCTTAACGACTCTACCCCGGCTCAAGCCTGGCTTGTGGCCCAAGCCCCTTGCGTCGATCTAGCCAGATCGAGCCGTCTTTGCCTCTATCACCATTTTTCAATTGGGCCAGGTTGGTCAATGAAAATGCTGCCCGGTGGGGGCCAAGTGCATCGATGAGTTCCTTGCGAATGCCGCACATACATTCCAGGTTGTCACAAAACACGTAAATCCGCCCGCCGCTGGCAGTCTGGAAATTGAGCCACTTGGTTTGCCGGGCGCGTGTGTCTTTGGAAACGCCGCGTTCCACCTCGATAAAATATACGTCATCCTCCTTTTCGGCTACCAAATCCGGGATGAACTTTCCACCTGATGGAAGATCGATTGCCGGCGCCTCGGTCAGTATCTTGTAGCCCACTTTTTGGAGGAAGTCAGCGACTTCGATGTTGAGCAAGGTATGTTCCGGTGAAACGTGGGCCGGCTGTAGGCGCTCGAATTCGCCCGGTAAGGGTTCCGTTCCAGACAAAAGGCGGTAAGTCAGTTTCCCCCGATCGGTTAATTGAATGATGTCCGGGTTCGACCCACCCGAACTTGCGCCTCTGCTCTGAAATGGCTTTTCAACGCTCACCATACCCAATTCTTCCACCAAACGTTTGATGATCCGGGCGTGGGTGCCGCTGTTCCCATCCACGTTGATCAGCTTCCCCAGTTCCCCGGCAATTTCAGGACGGCGTGAGAGCCCGGTTCTCCCCAACAAAAGGATGGCCTGCGAGTCATACTCAAAGTGCTTACTCTTGCGCCAATCCACCATCCATTCAGGC
>JAAZOQ010000433.1 GCA_012797695.1 Anaerolineaceae bacterium
CAGATCCTTCCCCGGGTAGGGGTCGCCTTCCCGTTTGGGGCACACGACGGCATAAGCCCCTTCCAGCTCACCCTTGGGATAGTGGTGATCGGTCACGATCATGTCCACTCCCAGCGTACGGGCCAGTTCGGCTTCCTCCGCGGAGCGAATACCGCAGTCGACGGTCAGAATGACTTTAACTCCCGAATCCGCCAGCACAGTGACTGCTTCACGATTGACGCCGTAGCCTTCATCGAACCGGTTGGGGATGTAACGGCTGACTCTGGCGCCCAGAGTTTTCAGCACCTGCACCATCAGCGCAGTCGCTGAGACGCCATCAACGTCATAATCACCGTAGACGACGATGGTTTCGCCGTGATCGATGGCATGCAGCAGTCGTTTGACCGCTTTTTCCATGTCCAGCAAAAGCAAGGGGTTCCCCAGCGGTTGAGAGGCATTGAGATACTCGACTGCCGCCGCTTCTGTCAGATAGCCGCGGTTGAAGAGCAGTTGGCGCAGAATATCCGGGAAAGCACTGAGAGCCTGATCGGTCTCAGCCGGAATGCGTGGATAGACCCACCAGTTTTTACGTTGGGGCGGATTCAGCAATGAAAACCTTCTTGATTAATCGTCGATATAATAACGCGGTACGCGCGCCGACAGGCCGCACACCACTTCATAATTGATGGTGTTCCAGCTTGCCGCCACTTCTTCGGCGGTAATGCGCTCATCACCTTGCTGACCGATGAGCACGACCTCATCGCCCACCTGGGCTTCAGGAACGTTGTCAAGCTGCCACATGGTTTGATCCATGCACACCATGCCCACCTGCTTGACCCGATGACCGCGGACCAACGCCACATTATCCAGCTTGCGCCGCAGTCCATCAGCATAACCGACGGCCGAGGCCCCGATCTTCTCGTATCCCTGGGTCACGTAACGGTGATTGTAGCTGATGCCCGAACCCGGCGGCAGTGTCTTGACCGAGGTCAGGCGTGTCTTCCAGGCCAGCGCCGGCTCGAAACCTGCCGGCAGCGGGGCTTCCTGTGAAGGGTTGAGACCGTAGATGGCATTTCCCGGCCGTACGGCATCGTACCAGGCCTGGGAATAATACAGCGTACCCGCGCTGTTCCCGGCATGGACGATGGCGGGGCGAATGCCTAACTTTTCGACTTCCGTGACCACCCGGTTGAAGCGGACGATCTGCTCATCCGTGGTAGATTTTTGCGGTTCATCTGCGCTGGCAAAATGGGTGAAAAGCCCTTCGATGTTGATGTGATCCATGTGGGCAACCTGCGCGATGAATTCCACCGCGTTTTCCGGGAAGATGCCCAAACGGCCCATCCCCGTATCCACCTTGATGTGGACGTTCAATTTGCCATCCGTGGTGGAAGCCGCTTCCTGATACTGGGGAGCCAGCTCTGCGTTGAACAAGGCCAGTGAAATATTGCGCCGCACTGCCTTGGGCACATCGAGGGGAGAAGTATATCCCAGCACCAGAATGGGAGCATGGATACCAGCATCGCGTAACGCCAGCGCTTCTTCCAGGCGGGCCACACACAGGCGGGCAATACCCGCCTTTTCGGCCGCCTGCGAAACCTCGAACAGGCCATGCCCGTAAGCATTAGCCTTAACCACAGCCATGACCGGCCGTTGGGTAATTTTGGCAATCCTTTGAATATTACGGCGAATTGCGCCTAAGTTGATTTCAAGCCAGATAGAATATGCGTCCGTGTTCATCCCCCAAGTATAAACGACCCTTAATTCATGAGCAAGACTCGAATTTTTTTTGAAATCGGCCGTGAGCCTCTTCCCGGGTTTTCAAGTACAATTAGGCCAGCGGGCCCGTTTCACTGCCGCCCAATGGTAAAAATGAACTTTCGATATTTTTGCAGTACAGATTATTAAGGAGAAGTACCTGCTCCGCTGAGGAGTGCACTTTCTCCGCCATTATTTCTTCGGGATATGATCACGCTAACTATGGAAAAACAAATTTTTACTTACGATCTGATTAAAAAGGAAGGGCAGGCACGCGCTGGCGTTTTCCATACCCCGCACGGGGACCTGCTAACGCCGGTCTTTGCGCCCGTGGGTACCCAGGCTACCGTGAAGGCAGTTACCCCGGCCCAGCTCGAAGAAATTGGCGCTTCCCTCGTCCTTTCCAATACTTACCACCTCTATCTGCGTCCCGGTGCGGATCTGGTCGCCGAGATGGGTGGTTTGCATGAATTCATGCGCTGGCCACATCCCATGCTCACCGACTCCGGCGGCTTCCAGGTCTTTTCCCTGGCCGATACCCGCCAGGTGGATGAGGAAGGGGTGACCTTCAAGAGCCACATTGATGGCTCAACCCACCGCTTTACCCCCGAAAGTTCCATCCAGATTCAGGAAAAACTGGGGGCCGACATCATCATGGCTTTCGATGAGTGTGCCGACCCCAATAATCAGGCTTACATCCGCGATTCCATGCGCCGCACCCATGCCTGGGCCGAGCGCTGTCTGCGGGCCAAATCCCGCCCCGATCAGGCACTCTTTGGCATTGTCCAGGGAGGCATTTCGCCCGAACTGCGCCGCCAATCCGCGGAATTCATCGCTTCGCTTGGCTTTCCCGGCCACGCCATCGGCGGGCTTTCCGTTGGTGAGACCAAAGCTGAGATGAATGCCATGCTCGAGGTGGTCAATGACTTTCTGCCGCAAGAAAAGCCGCGCTATTTGATGGGCGTAGGTTCCCCTGAGGATCTCATCAACGGCATTTTGCGCGGGGTGGATATCTTCGACTGCGTGCTGCCCACCCGGCTGGCCCGCCATGCCGCCGCCTTTACTCACGACGGCCGCATCAATTTGATGAACGCCAGCTACGCCCACGATCATGGCCCCATTGACCCGCAGTGCGATTGCTACACCTGCCGCACTTTCACCCGCGGTTACCTGCGCCATTTGATCGTTTCTAAAGAAATGCTGGCGGCCACCCTGATCTCGATTCACAACATCCGTTTTCTGGTTTCACTCGTCCAAACCGCCCGTCAGGCAATCCTCGAAGATCGCTACACCGATTTTGCCGCCGGGTTCCTGGCACGTTACCAACCGCGTGCAAAAAAAGGATAGATCATGAACTTTCTTCAGGCACTGATTTTGGGGATCGTGCAGGGATTAACCGAATTCCTGCCCATTTCCAGTTCGGCCCACCTTGTTCTCGTCCCTTATTTGCTCAACTGGTCCTTCCCTGCCGAGCAGATTTTCCCCTTTGATGTTCTGGTACAGTGGGGCACGCTGATTGCCGTGATCCTCTATTTCTGGAAGGATCTGGTGGCCATTCTCAAAGCTTTCTTCAAAGGGCTGATCGAGAAAACGCCCTTCAAAGACCCGGAAGCTCGTTTGGGCTGGTATCTGATTTTGGCCACCATTCCCGCCGGCATCGCCGGGATTCTCATTAAGGATCAGGTGGAGGCAGCTTTTTCCAGTCCGCGGGCCACCGCGCTTTTTCTGTTCCTCACGGCCGCTCTGCTGGTACTCGCCGATCAGGTGGGCAAACGCACTCGCCAGATGGAAGACATGACCTGGCTCGACGCTCTCTGGATTGGGGTTTTCCAGGCCGTCTCCATTTTTCCCGGTGTTTCCCGCTCCGGCTCGACCATCGCCGGCGGCATGACCCGTCAGTTCGACCGCTCGTCTTCCGCCCGCTTCAGCTTTCTCATGTCCATCCCCGTCATGCTGGGCGCGGGCATCGTCAGTACCAAAGATCTGCTGCAGATTTCCAATTTGGGCAGCTTTCTGCCGGTCTTACTGGTTGGCTTCATCGCTGCCGCCATTGTGGGCTATCTTTCCATCCACTGGCTGCTGCAATTCATCAAACGCCAAAAATTCTGGATTTTTGCCGTCTATTGTGCTCTGTTGGCCGTAGGAGTGCTGCTTTTTGGTGCGCTTCACCCGACAGCGGCCTCTGCCCAGACCACTCCGGCTGCCACCGCCGCCGTCAGTCTCCCCTCTGGCACCGAAATCGCTCAGCCCGTCTTGCAGGTACAAACTTCCAGCTCGCTCTACTGGCTGGCCCCAACTGCTTCTTCCTGTGCGGTCAATCTGGCGGATTTCCCGATTGTTTTCGATACCGTGGATAGTGCTTCAGTCCCCACCGCGGCCGATACCGTGCAGTTACGCTGGGGAGCTCCGGCTTCCCTGCCCCAGCCTGCTTACCAGTTGGGCAGTGAGACCCTGGTAGTCGCCGTCAACAGCGCCAACCCGCTGCAAAGCCTGAATAAAGCCACCCTGCAGAAGATCTTCTCCGGCCAGATCATTTCCTGGTCAGAATTGCAGAAAACCTGCCCCGATTGTTTTTCCGCGGCTTTACCCGATTCCCTTTCCGCGCAAAACATCAGCTTCGGGGTTTACCCCTCCGAACAGGATGTCGAGACCCTTTTCCGCCAGGCCCTCCTCGCCGGGCGTCCTGACCCTGCCGGAGCCGGTTTGCTCGTCCCCAACGTGGAAATGATGCGCGATACCCTCAGCACCAACGCTGCTGCCATTGGGCCGCTTCCCAGCCGCGCAGTAGCGGAAGGCATCAAGGCCATTTCCATTACGGATGCTGACCCGGCCGCTCTAACCGCTCCGGTCCTGGCAATTGCCCCGGGTACCCTCTCTGCCTCTGCCCAGATCTGGCTAAAGTGCATCGAAAAAGGGCTGAACCCCTGATTCACTTCCATACTTTAAAAGCGAAAGGGTCACCCCAAGATTTTCGGGTGACCCTTTTTTTGTCTAGGAGACAAAAAGGAGAACGGCGTTAGGCCAGTTCAAGATAGCGTTCAACTTCCCAATCGGTGATGGTCAGACGATAGGCTTCCCACTCAGCGGATTTGGCACGGACGAAGGCTTCGTAAGCCGCCGGGCCAAGGGCTTTCTTCACCACTTCGTCTTTATCCATCTCTACCAGAGCTTCCTTCAAAGAACCCGGCAGTTCAGTCACCTTGGCGCGTTTGCGTTCTGCCAGGGTCATTTCGAAGACGTTGATGTTGTTCAGCGGAGAAGGCGGGGTCATTCCCTTATCGACGCCATCCAGTGCTGAAGCCAGCATCACGGAGTAAGCCAGATATGGATTGCAGGTTGGATCCGGGCAGCGCAGTTCAGCGCGCACAGCCTTGCTGTTGCCCTCTTTGTAGCGCGGCATGCGGATCAGCGCCGAGCGGTTGGTCTGCGCCCAGCCCACGTAAACCGG
>JAAZOQ010000434.1 GCA_012797695.1 Anaerolineaceae bacterium
CCAGTTTGGGCCAAACAATCCGCGCCCCACTACAACGCAGTGGGAATGGATGGGTTTGCAGTCAAGGCTGACGATACCATCGGTGCGTTACCCTCCCACCCCATCCTTCTGAAATATGGGCCTCAGGCAATGTATGTAGATACTGGAGATCCATTGCCCGCCTGGGCAGATTCGGTGATCCCGATTGAGGAAGTCGAGTTACTTTCTCAAGATGGATCGATTCAGCCCGAGAACCGGCACCCCGATTTTGTGCGAATCCGGGCTGCTGTAACTCCCTGGAAAAATATTCGACCCATGGGCGAAGACATCGTTGAAACTCAACTGGTACTGTCTGCCGGCAATCAATTAAGACCAATCGATCTGGGCGCTCTGGCGGCCTGCGGAGAAAGCACGGTCAAAGTGGCTGTTCGGCCAAGAGTAACCATTTTCCCGACTGGCACAGAATTAATCCCGATCGGGCAGCCGGCAAAACCAGGCGACATCATCGAGTTCAATTCAACGGTGCTAGCCGGCCAAATCAATTCATGGGGAGCCATTGCCAAAAGAATGCCGATCTCGGTGGATGACTTTGAGTTGATCAAGTCAAGGGTAAAAGCTGCAATTGATGAATCTGACCTGATCCTTCTCAACGCCGGTTCATCTGCCGGTTCAGAAGATTTTTCAGCGCGGACCGTTGAATCATTGGGAACATTGCTGGTACACGGGATCGCTGTGCGGCCTGGCCATCCTGTAATTCTGGGGATGCTTGATCGTTCAGATGGATCGAAGATCCCGGTGGTGGGCGTCCCGGGTTACCCGGTGTCTGCTGTACTGACGAATGAAATATTCGTCAAACCGCTGCTGGCTTTATGGCTGGGAAAACTGAACGATGACCCTGAAGTCATCAGCGCGTCCTTGACCCGCAAAATCACCTCCCCTGCTGGAGACGATGAATACATCCGCGTGGTGGTAGGGAAAGTAGGCGACAAACTTCTGGCTTCTCCCCTTTCGAAGGGATCCGGGATGATCACCACACTGGTAAATGCAGATGGCATCAGCATCATTCCCAAAGGGATTCAGGGACTCGAAAGCGGCACCAATATTCCGGTGCGCATGTATCGCCCCGCGAAAGATATCGAAAGAACGCTCTTTGCCATCGGCTCTCACGATCTGACGCTTGATTTTCTTGCGCAGGCATTAAATATCAAAGGCCGTCGTCTCGTTTCTTCCAACGTCGGCAGCCTGGGTGGTTTGATTGCTCTGCAGCGTGGTGAAGCCCATTTTGCCGGATCACACCTTTTAGATGCCAAGACAGGTATTTACAACGTAAAATTCATCCAGGATTATCTGCCCGATACTCCGCTAAGAATGATTGCCTGGGTTGGCCGCATCCAGGGTCTGCTCGTGAAAAAGGGAAACCCGCTTAAGATCACTTCCTTATCTGATCTGGCCCGTCCCGAAGTCCGCTACATCAATCGTCAGAGAGGTGCCGGCACACGGGTACTGCTGGATTATGAACTGGAAAAGCTTGGAATTTCTCCAGAGAGTGTAAATGGCTACGATCGTGAAGAATTTACCCATTTGAACATTGCCGCCGCCGTTCAATCTGATCGTGCGGATTGTGGGCTGGGGATTGCGGGAGCGGCCAGAGCACTTGATCTGGACTTCATTCCCCTCTTTACCGAAGAATACGACCTGGTAATTCCGCTGCAAAGCTTTGCCAATTGTTTAATCGACCCGGTCCTGGATCTGGCCCACGACAAAGAATTCCGCAAAGTGATCGCAACCATCCCTGGATACGACGTTCAGAATATGGGGAAGGTACTTTACGAACAGGGTGCTTAAATTCTTCAATTTTGTGAGACAATATTAGTGAACGTTCGATTATCGAGACTTATCTAGACTGGAGGATAAAATGAAGATCAGCGCAAGAAACGTTTTAAAGGGTACAGTCAAAGAAATCATTCCTGGTGCTGTGAACAGCGAAGTGGTCATTCATACCGCCGGCGGCGAAACCATCGTTTCTGTGATCACAAAAGAATCGGTAGAAAGTCTGGGCTTGAAAGTCGGGAAAGAAGTTTATGCTGTGGTCAAAGCCTCCAACGTTATGATCGCTGTTGATTAACGCAGAAGACAAGCTACAGAAAAAAACTCGCGAACAGCTCCCTTCTTTCTCGAAAGAGATCTTGGGGGACAAACTTAAGGCAAAAGGCCTATCTGCAAGGATAGGCCTTTATTTTTTAAATCTCCCGGCGTATGTTCCAGCAACAGGTGGTGAACTCATTGGTCCTGGCTGATCGAAAGACTTTTGCGAGCTACGCTTGCTTATCCACGCTGACCATAACCCCGGCGTCGAAAATCGCAAAGTCGTCCACGCGGCGAATCGCTTCATCGACAAGCATACGATCTGTCACACAATAACCGGATAAGTTATCCACGCCGAACGAAAACAACTGGGGAGCCATGCACACGCTTGGTCCCAACATGCTTACTTTCACTTTTTCGCCGGCCAACTGCAGCAACCGCGGCAGGGTCTTGTTGGTCAGTGTCATGCCCGTGATAAAAAGATAATCCTGCTCGGCGATCAGATACTCACAGGCCGAATCTGGGTAATCACCCCGCAGCGGATTACGCTCAAGGATAGTTAACTCGCAACGATCCATAAACTGATGCTCGATATTCGGGAAGTGACCAATCATGGCCACTTTCTTGCCGGTAATCTCGTTCTGAAAAGCGATCAGGGCATCCTTGCGGCGCCGGGATTCTGTCCTCAGATTGGCTAAATCAATCCCCTGCAGACCGCCCAAAGCCTGTACCTTCTCAATGCTGTTGTAATAGCAGGTCAGCGCCGCCGCCCCCAGCGAGGCTTCAAGAAAGTTCCAGGATTTGATCAACGCCGCGACATCCTGCAACGGTCGCCCAATAATCGGGCCGTGATAAGAATCTCCTACTCCCCTTTCTTTCACCGTCATGGCTACCCCAGTATTGGAACCAGCCCATACCTCGGTCCAACCCACCCCGTGCCCATAATGATCGACAATCAGTGATGAATCAATCCCATCCAAAAGAGAGTCGTACAACGCCCAAGGATTGCCCATGACAGCCTCCGTGAATATTGATCTGCAAAGAAGATAGTGAAAAGGTTACCCCAATCAGATAGTTTCATTATGCCACTATTTCATTTGTAAAAAATCGTCCTTCTGACCAGTTAATGATTGCCTATGCGCAAAAAAAGTGGGCTGAATCAATTCAGCCCACTGTCTATCCCCTTCTCTTTCAGGAATGGCTACTTGCTGTCGCTATGTAAAAAAGTGACATCAGCCGGCATGCCTGGCTTCAAAGTCATATCGGTATTTGGCACCGCAATCTTGACCGCGTATACCGTTGAAGTACGGCCATCAGTCGTCTGTACGTTGCGCGGCGTGTATTCGGCTTCATCTGCAATCCAGACCACGCTGCCAATGAAGGTCTTGCCGGGGAAAGAATCCACGGTGATCTCAGCCTTTTGACCAATGCTGATCTGACCATACTGATCTTCGGGGATGTAAACGGTCAGGTTTAGAGAATCAAGCTGAGCAATAGTCATCACCACCCCGCCAGCGGCCACCAGATCACCCACCTCAACATTGCGCGCCAGCACCGTCCCCGCAATGGGAGCAGTAACCGTGGTCTTTTCCAACTGCAGCTGGCTCAACGCCAGGGCAGCATTCGCCTGATCAACGTTAGCCTTGGCCTGGTCCACCGCAGCTTGAGCCTGATTCACGCCAGCAGCTGCCACACTCACCTGCAAGGAATTCTCCCCTGTCTGCAAAGCCGCCAGGGAATCTTGAGCAGTTTCGTAGCGAGCCTGAGCCACTGCCACCCGTGCCCGGGCTTTGAGAACAGAATCAGCCGCATCACTCTTCAGCATTTTGTCATAAGCAGTTTGAGCCGCGGTCAATTCAGATTGTGCTGAATCAAAATCAGACTGGGCTGCATCGGTGACCTGTGAATCATTCGCTAGCTTGGCCTGATCAAGTGTCGTCTGAGCATTGGTGTAAGCCACCTGGGCCTGTGCCAGACGCTTCTCAGCCGCAATGAAATCTTGATGGCTGGCATCTTTCAATACCTGCTGTAAATTATCCTGCTCGTCTGAGAGAGCCTTTTCAGCTGCATCAACATCTGCTTGAGCTGCGGCGATCTGCTCTGATTTCTGGAAATACCAGGAAGGCTGAAAATCATTCGGCACCGAGGAATTCCAGATAGCCATACGAGACTGTATATCCTGAGCACGTGCTCCCTGCTGGGCTAAATCCAATTGTGCCTGAGCATAAGTCAGTTGCGCCTGGGCAGCAGCCAAGGTAGCAGCCGCAGCATCCGCGCCAGCCTTGGCCTGATTGTATTGGGCCTGAGCCACCGCGCTGTCCACACTAAAGAGAGCTTCTTCCGCGGTAACGGTATCCCCTTCGCTTACGTTTACGTTCACCACTCTGCCAGCAACTTCTGGAGCCACCGAAACCTCCACTGCAGAAAGGGTTCCTGTAGCGGTAATGGTCGTTTGTCCATTCGAACTGCAAGCTGTCAAGAGCAAGGTAAGCGCTAAAATGGCTGAAAGTGAGACAAAAATTTTCTTTTTCATGATCAACTCCTTGAGGAATTAGATGCGTTTTCTGAAAACCAGAACGGATAAGGCAAAATAGACCACGCTCAAAATAACCAGCGGCAGGACTGCAGGCAAGAAAAGTGTCTGAGTGGCAGCCCCGCGCAGGATGATGCCGCGCGTGATCTCCAGATAATAAGTCACCGGCAGCAAAGCGCTATACCAGTAAGTAAAGAAAGGCATGTTGGCGCGCGAGAACATCAGTCCAGAAAGAATGATGGCCGGGATCAAGACCACGAACACGACCAGGTAAACTGCCTGCATCTGAGTCTGCGAGAGATTCGAAATGAGCACGCCCATGCCTAATGAGCCAATGATAAAAAATCCGCTCAGTAAGATCAAATCCCAGTAATTCCCGGCAACCTGGATGCCAAAGAGCAGCTTACTCAGCCACAACAGCACAAACAGGTTGATCAGGCTGACCAGTAAATATGGGATGATCTTTCCCAACATCAATTCCCAGGCTTTCACCGGGGTCACGATCAATTGCTCCATCGTTCCCTGTTCGCGCTCGCGGACAATCGACAGTGCCGAGAGCAACAGGGTCTGCACCTGCAGCAAAATCGCGATCAGCCCCGGGATCATGTATAGTTTTTGATCTCCGTTGGGGTTGTAAAGAATACGGATGGTATCTTGAATCGGCAACTGGATGTTGAGGTTGATTCCACTTAAAGAGAGGCGTTTTGTCAAAATCTCTTGAGAAGCCATCTGGCTAATCGCACTCAGTTTCAATTGCACGGTCATCGAATCCGTTGGACTCATCGAGCCATCGACCAGCACCTGAACAGTAGCCGGTTGATTGGTCGCCAATTGCCGGCCAAAATCTTCCGGGAGGATCATCCCCACGCTAACCGCACTGCGGTCGATGAGATCGGTCAACTGCGCCTCATTATCCACCGAATACACCAGTTTGAAATCCTGGCTGGCGGTGAATTTCTCAATGTAAGCCCGGCTGGCATCCGTTTTGCTGTTATCGACCACGGCCAGGGTAGTATTCAGATTCTCACCCGAAATGCCATAGCCCAGCAAGATCAGCAGCACCGCCGGCAACCCCAGGATCAAAGCCAGGGTGCGCGGGTCACGCCAGATGTGATAAAACTCTTTCTTCATCACTGCCCAGAGTCGTTTCATACTTTTCTCCTAATTTGCCGATGCAGAAGAGTTGGCATCATTCTGCTCTCGACGCTGTTCCACCATAGCAATGAAAGCGTCTTCCAAAGAAGGCTGCACCACTTCCAGTGAATTCACCAGAAAATCGGCCCGTTTTAAGGTCTTTTCAAGCGTCTTGCAATCATCGCGGTCTGCCAAGGTAACGTGCAACTGCGCGCCATGGACTGAAACCTTTTTCACCAGCGGTGTTTTTTCCAGCAGTTCTACTGCTTCAACCGGGCGGTCACAATCCACCTGCACCAGCACTCCAGGCAGATTGGATTTGATCTGATCGGGATTAGACAGCGCCGCCAGTTCCCCCTGATACATCATGCCAATCTCATTACAGTAATCCGCTTCATCCATGTAGTGGGTAGTAGCCAGAACGCTGACCCCCTCCCCCGCCAGCAGATAGATCAAATCCCAGAATTCGCGGCGCGACACCGGATCGACCCCAGCCGTGGCTTCATCCAGAAAGATCATCGGTGGATTATGCAAAATAGCACAGGCCAAAGCCAGCCGTTGACGCCAGGCACCTGAAAGCGAACCGGTGCGGTCGTGACTGATCTCGCGCAGGCCCAATTTGCCCAGCAATTCCTCCACTCGCGCATCGCGTTCACCGCGATACAGGCCATACACTTCTGCATAAAAATTCAGGTTTTCGACAGGGGTCAAATCGTTATACAGCGAAAACTTCTGTGACATGTAGCCTATGCTGCGCTTGACTTCTTCGGGATGGCGGGCGACGTCGTAGCCCAGCACAGTCGCTGTTCCCCCATCCGGGATCATCAGCCCACACAGCATGCGAATGATGGTGGTCTTGCCTGCCCCGTTTGGCCCCAACAGGCCAAAGATTTCTCCGCGGGGGATAGTAAAACTGACACGATTCACTGCAGTAAATTTACCGAATCGTTTGGTCAATTGCTCGACTTTTACTGCATTTTGATATTCCATCAAGACAACTCTTTCTGTGAACGCAGCAGATGCACAAAAGCATCTTCCATCGTGCGCCGGGCAGGGCGCAAAGTGAGGACTTCCATTTTGTTTGCAGCAAATTCGTTCGCCAGTTTCTTCATTACTTTCTTCGTTGATTCTTCTCCAGAGACCGCCAGACGCAAACTATCGCCGACCGGGTGCCATTCGAGAATGCCATTCATCTCCGAGACGATCTGACGCATTTTCTTGCGCGGACGCGCATTGACTTCAACCACCTCGAAAGGCAATTTTGCGGTGATCTCTTCAGGCGAACCCGTAGTAAGCAGGCGTCCCTGATAGAGAATGCCCACTTGATGACAGCGCTCAGCTTCGTCCATGTAAGGGGTGCTGACCACCACCGTCACCCCCTGGCTGACGGCACGGGCCAACAAGATCCAAAACTCGCGGCGCGACACCGGATCGACACCTGTAGAGGGTTCATCCAGAATCAACACCTGCGGTGCGTGCACCATCGCACAGGCCAGCGCCAGTTTCTTCTTCATGCCGCCCGAAAGCTGTCCTGCGCGGCGGTCGCCAAATTCCTCGAGATGGGTAAACGCCAGCATGGTAGCAATACGTTCCTCGCGATCCCTGGCCGGCACTTGCTGGATATTGGCAAAGAAATCAAGATTCTCGGAGACGCTCAGGTCAGGATAAAGACTGAAATTTTGCGGCATGTAACCAATGCGAGTACGAATTTCTTCTGCCTGCCGACGAACATCGAAGCCGTCGATGGTCACCTGCCCGCTGGACTGCTCCATCACTGACGACAGAATCCGCAAAGTAGTTGTTTTCCCGGCGCCATCGGGGCCTACCAAACCAAATAAAATTCCCCGCGGGATCGCCAGATCAATCTTTTCGATGGCAAAATTCGTTTTCTGAGAGGAGTATCGCTTCGATAAACCTTTTGTTTCAATGGCAAATTTCATAATCCTCCTGTACCCAATCAATGCTGCTGGCTTGACTATAACGAAGCCCTCGGCAAACGGGCAGGTACCCTTTGCCACCATTCCCTATTGACAGGTGCCATGAAACCACATGACGGGCGTCACTATTTGGCGCCAGTGAAAATTCATTGAGGAGGAAACATGTTATGATAAATTTATGCAAAAGTCGATCGAGCCCGGACTGTTGTATATTTTTCGCTATTTCACCGGTGTGGCAGTGCTCTATTTTGCCATTCTGACCAGTTACAGTGCCCTCGCCGCCCAATCGAACAGCGCACAGCAAACCCTCTCTTTGATCAATCTGGGCACCAACCTGCTCCTGTTCATCTATCTCTCGATCCCCTGGCTGCAGCGGCAGCTCAAACGAGTGTATTTACCGCTGGCTTTGTGTCTGTACACTGGACTGACCGTTTTCAGCAACGTTATCTACCTCTTCGAACCCGGCACCAATTCCACCACCATGATCGTCAATAGCTGGGAGCTGGTGCCAATTTTGCTGATTCCGCTGGTGCTGATCTCATGGCAGTATTCTTTTCGCTATGTGCTACTCTTCATCCTCTTCACCAATGGGACTGAACTCTTCATCATGTATTTGACCATCCGAGAGATCAACTACGCCACCCTGCCCATTTTGGGCTTGCCCATCATCCATGCCTTTGCCTTTGGCGTGGTCGGGTTCATTATCGAGCGTCTGATGGATATTCAGCGCCAACAAAAACATCGTCTGCTCATGACCAACATCCAGTTGGGGCAATATGCCAATACCCTCGACCACCTGGTCACCAGCCGGGAACGGAACCGGCTGGCACGGGAGTTACACGATACCCTGGCACATACTCTCAGCGGAGTAGCGGTAAACCTGGAAGCCATCAAGACCATGATCTCGCCAGAGCAGCAAGAAGTCGCCGTCATGCTTGACCACTCCCTGGCAGCCACCCGCCTTGGGCTTGAAGAAACGCGCCGCGCTTTACAGGATCTGCGCGCTCAACCCCTTGAAGACCTGGGCTACCCGCTGGCCATTCGCAATCTCGCCCAGGCCCTGACGGATCGTGACGGCATTGCCACCACCATCGACATTGAGCCTGACCTGCCTGTACTGCCCCCGGATATTGAGCAAAGCCTCTACCGCATTACCCAAGAAGCTGTCGAGAATATTACCCGGCATGCTGAGGCTCGTCACGTCAGCCTGGAACTTAAAAAAACAGGGAACCAGATTGAATTGACCATCAGCGACGATGGTAATGGGTTCAACCCTAAAGAGAGCCCAATGGACAGCCATTTTGGCTTGAGCGATATGCGTGAGCGTGCTGCCATCATCGGGGCCAAGCTAAATATCGACAGCCATCCCGGCAAAGGAACGACTGTTCACTTGATGTGGGAGAAAATCAATGATCAAGATCTTGATCTGTGACGACCAGGAAATCGTCTGCGAAGGTCTGCAGCGCATTCTCGAGGCCGAACCAGATTTTCTGGTCGTTGGTATTGCCCACGACGGTCAAGAAGCTCTGGAAGCTGCTGAAAAGCTGCTGCCGGATCTGGTACTGATGGATTTGAAAATGCCCGTTATGAACGGCATTCAGGCCACTCGCAAATTACGTGAGCGATTCCCCCAAGTTCAAGTTCTGGTGTTAACCACCTACGCTGATGACGAATGGCTATTCGATGCCATCCGTAGCGGTGCAGCCGGATACTTGCTCAAAGATCGGCCGCGGACAGAACTGATCGCGGCCATCAAAGGTACCATCGCCGGGAACTCGTACATCGACCCAGCCGTGGCACGCAAAGTATTGACTAATGTAGCTCAATCCCCCCTGCCGCCCTCTCAGCCCCCCAAAGTCGCTTTGACTGCCCGTGAAGCCGAGATTCTGGAATTGCTGGCTCTGGGGCTTTCCAATACCGAGATCGCCCAGCGGCTCTTCCTTTCGGAAGGCACTGTCCGCAATTACCTGAGTGCTTTATTTGCCAAACTGGGGGTATCCGACCGCACCCAGGCAGTCGTCGCCGCTTTACGCGACGGATTGGTCAATTTCAACACCTGACCCATTCCGCAAAGATATTTTGTCTCTTGACATTAGAACATAAATTCTATATACTTGGTTCAGACAGCCAAACCGGGAGTCAGTTTTTCTTCCCGCTTTCTGGAGGAATGAACTATGGAAGTATTCGAAAAATTGCAGGCAGTCGCTGCGGGGATCGAGCACGAAGAGGAGGGGACTCCGCCCATCACTCTCCCCAAACGAGCCGTGGAAAACGGCTGTGCCAAGGATACTTCCAGCCTGGGTGTATTCCGTGCTCAAATGGGCGGCGGAAAGACCATGCCCATGCTGAAAAGTATGCTCACCACGGCCTGTGAAAATAACTGCCACTACTGCATCTTTCGCCGACCGCGCAATCTTCAGCGATACACCTTCACTCCAGAAGAGATGGCCGACGCCTTCATGAAAATGGTCCGGCGCGGTGCCGTCGAAGGGCTCTTCCTCAGCTCAGGGGTGATTGGCGGCGGAGCCAAAAGTCAGGACCACTTACTCAAGACAATAGAAATCCTGCGTCTGAAATACCACTATCGCGGTTACATGCACTTAAAGGTCATGCCCGGTGCCGAAGAAGCCCAGATCGAGCGTGCCATGCAATTAAGTACCCGAGTTTCCATTAATTTGGAAGGGGTTACTCCAGCACGTTTAAAATTTCTGGCCCCGATGAAGAATCTCTACGGTGACCTGTTTCCGCGCATTCAGATGATGGATCGCTTCCGCAAAGATCAGATTCAAAATCATACTCGCCCCTTCCCCACCTCGATCACCACACAGCTGGTCGTCGGTGTTGCCGGCGAATCTGACGTAGAAACTCTGCAATTAAGTGAAATCCTCTACAAGCAATACGGTCTGGCTCGAGTATATTACTCAGGTTTTGCGCCAGCTCCCGATACTCCACTGGAAAACTACCCGGCCATGGATTACACCCGTTACATCCGCCTCTATCAGGCTTCCTTTCTGCTGCGCGATTACGGTTTTGGGATGGAAGAGCTGCCATTTCAAGGAGGCGGCTATCTGCCCCTCAACGTCGATCCCAAGCTAGCCTGGGCACAGGAAAATTTCGCCGAATGCCCTATCGAGATCAATCAGGCCGGGCTCGAAATGCTGCTACGCATCCCCGGCATCGGCAAACTGGGCGCAGAACGCATCTACAACGGCCGCAAAGAACAGAAACTCACCGACCTGCAGCAACTGGTGAAGCTGGGCATTTCCCCCAAGCGAGCTGCCCCTTTCATCCTGATGAATGGGCACCGGCCAGAATATCAGATGGATCTGTGGGGA
>JAAZOQ010000435.1 GCA_012797695.1 Anaerolineaceae bacterium
AAATAGCGCGCTGTTTCGAGAGCTGAAAGCTGGTCACGATTGCCATTTTCAGGGTCGATGCGAATGTCTTCGAAATAGCCTTTCCACCGGTTATTGCGCAGCGGATAGGTTTCGATCCAGTTCATTACCTGGCGTGCTGGTTCTTGATATTCAGCAAAGCCCAGTTGATCTAATTCTTCGAACAAGCGCACCAGCGGGATCATGTCACTGGTATATTCCTCAAGGACAACCCCGGAACGGACATCCACCCGGAAGGGGACGGGAGAGTGGTTTTCATCTCCCGGGCGGAGGTGGGCAACCAGAGCGTCCGCGCAGCGTTTGCCGGCCAGCAAATAACGTTCTTTGCCGGTCAGTTCGTAGAAGTCGACCAGAGCACGGCCTACCTGAGCTACTTTATCCGGTTCGGTTGCCAGGGCGCCATCAGCGCGTGCGCCAGAATAGACGGCCGTGCCCGGTTCGGCCGAGGCGTAAAGCGCTCCAGCCCAGTTTCCTTGTTCTGGAACGACGTAGAGCAAAAGACGGTCAAGCATGGCCTGGGTAATATCAATAAAGGCAGCGTCTCCACTATATGGGTAGTACTTGAGCAAGGTCGTTACTGCCCAGGCAAATTTCCCGGCCGGGTTATCTGGCCAGATAGTGGGCCGGAGGGGATCGGTCCAGAAGCATGAATACTGCAGATACCAGGGCAGACCGTTGTTGGGGTCAACGGGGCAATGCTTGATAAAGTCCATTGCCAGCCGGATGACTCTGTCATACGAAGTCCAGGGTTCCAGACACTCCTGAGAATCCAGGCGGATTTCATGCTCGTTGATGAAGATCATTTTGACTACTCAGCCATAACCTGACAGGCTTGCGCGGAAAATGCCAGCCAGATGTTTTGATTCAGCACTACACTCGCTGAATTTGCGACGGTGATATCCGCGGAAACTCGTTGATTGCCGATATTGACTCCCAGACGTGTCACGGCACCATGGAAGGTGATCGTTTCAATTTTTCCTGGGATGACGTTGTCGTTTTGCTCCAGAGGTTTCTCGGTCTCGACGCGAATGTTCTCCGGGCGGACCAGCACCAGAACTTTTTGCCCCAGCGAGAATTCTTTGAGATTCCCGGCCTGGAGACGGATGTTATCGCATGCAACGCAATTGCCGTCGCTGGCTACACCGTGGAACTGATTGGCAGTGCCAATAAAGGTGGCCACAAAGCGCGTCTTGGGCGAGCGGTAGATTTCTTCGGGCGCGCCCACCTGTTCGATATTGCCTTTGCTCATCACGACGACACGGTCTGAGATTGAAAGGGCTTCTTCCTGGTCATGGGTCACATATACGGTAGTAATGGCCATCTCCGTTTGGATGCGGCGAATCTCAGCTCGCAGCGCGACGCGCACTTCCGCGTCCAATGCAGACAGAGGCTCATCCAGCAAAAGTACTCGTGGACGCGCTGCCAGTGCGCGTGCCAGGGCAATCCGCTGCTGCTGACCACCGGATAACTGGTGTGGAAAGCGCTTTTCTGTATCTTCCAGACGGATCATTTCAAGGACTTCGTTGACCCGTTTATTGATTTCTGCCTTGGGGGTCTTTCTCATTTTCAAGCCAAAGGCAATGTTGTCGCGTACCGACATGTTCGGGAAGAGGGCATAAGATTGAAAGACCATCCCGATATCCCGGCGATTGGGCGGAATGTTGCTGATATCCTCACCGTCCAGATAGATGGTTCCGCTGTCGAGCTGCTCGAAACCAGCAATCATACGCAGGGTGGTTGTTTTCCCACAGCCAGAAGGCCCTAGAAAAGAAACCAGTGATCCTTTTTCGATCTCCAGATTGAAATTGTTGACTGCAAGAACATTGGCATAGCTTTTAGAAACGTTTTGTAAATTGAGGTAGGTCATAAGATTATCCTTGTTACCGAGCTCGTAGTGTTTCAGTGGAAGAACCGACACTCTTGCTGCCGACCCATAAGATCAGGATCGAGGCCAGCCATGCGATTGTGAAGGAGATCACTGAGAAGGTTGCTGCAACATTTCCGTTGATGCGGGTGTATTCCACCAGCAATAAAGGGAACGTTTTGAATTTGGCGCCGACGATCAAGGACGTTAAGGTATATTCTGCAAAGACTGTAGAGAAGACCAAAAGGCTTCCGCTCAAAATACCAGGCAGAATATTCGGGATAATAATGCGGGTAAGGATGCCAAGGATATTTGACCCCAGGCTTTGCCCGGCTTCGGTCAGCGTGTTGGCGTTGATGGCTTGCAGGGCATTGGCTACGGGGCGGTACATGAACGGCATTGCGTAGATCACCATGGCACCCATTAAAAGGAAGGGAGAGCGGGCAATGGGGCG
>JAAZOQ010000072.1 GCA_012797695.1 Anaerolineaceae bacterium
GCCCGGTAAAGCAGGGTATCCACGGCCAGGCTCTGATACTCGGGGATGACCCCCAGCGCCCACATGCGGTATTGGTGGACGTGGCGCAGCATGAAAAGCATGCGGAAGATCAAGCGCGGTGACATGCGTCCGTTGAGTCCTTTGAGCATCAGGTTGATATCTGGCAGGGTCAGAGCGAAGCCGATAGGTTTGCCGTCGCGATCCTCGGCGATGAGAGCCGCTTTGGGGTTGATGACGTCTTTGAGGTCACGCGCCATGGCACGAGCTTCGGCGTCAGTGACCGGGTAGAAGCCCCAGTTATCCGAGATCGAGGTGTTGGCCAGCTGGGTGATCGTGACTACGTCGTCCTCGATGTGCTTCATATCTACGGAGCGGACCTTGATGCCGTAGCGGCGCTGGATGACGTCGGTGAGGGTCAGGTAGCGCTCGGGAATCTGATAGCCCTGAGTGGCATCCAGCACGTAGACCTTGAGATCCTTTACTTTCTGCAGGCCAAACTTGAGCAGATAGTCGTTGTAATAGGGCGGATTGTAGGGGGCCAGGATTACCGGGTCAGGCCGGAACCCATCTACCACCAGGCCCCATTCCTGCGAGGCGAAACTCCACGGACCGCGCATGGAGCGCATGCCCTGGCTGACCAGCCAGTCCGCGGCGGCCTGAAGCAGGGCCAGGCCGACCTTTTCATCCTCGATGCACTCGAAGGAGCCAAACAGGCCAATGGGCTGCTGCCAGTGCTCGATGGCCAGATGGTCGATGAAGGCGGAAATGCGTCCCACGACCCGCTGGCTTTCTTTTGCCAAAAAAAGGGTGTAGGTGCAGTGTGCCAGCATGGGGTTCTTTTCCGGTACAAACTGGGCCGCCTGTTCACTGCGCAGCGGGGCTACCCAGACCGGATCATTCTTGTACAGTTGATACGGGAATTCAATGAATGCTTTCAGTTCTTTTGGGGTTTGAACCGTAATAATTTCCATATTCTCTCTCAAAAAAATGAAATGAATGAAAAGATAAGGAAACTATAGCTCTGAATGAAAAAGGAGGCAACTTTTCACTGGTTTATTCTTTGGGGGGATGAGGAAGCCAGCGTGGAACAGTGCGCAGGTATTTGCGATAGGGGCGGCCAAAACGGCGGATGAGGGCAGGTTCCTCGAAGCGGGTAATGTAGAGATGCAGCCCCAGCCAGAGGAGGGCAGCGTACAGAGCCAGCCAGAAAGTTTCGAAAAAGAAAGCTTCACCCAGGGGGATCAAAATGCCGGCACCGATGTACATGGGGTTACGCACCCAGCGGTAGAGGCCTTCCATCACGAAGCGACGCGGCGGATCGAAGGGAGCTGGCGTGCCTTTGCCGCGGCGGGCGAAAGCCTGGCAAACCCAGATCACCGCGGCCAACCCCAGTGCGGCCAGCAGACAGCCGATGCCCTGCGAGATGCCAAAGGGCGGCAAACGCAGCTGCCGGAAGGCAGCGAGAATCAGAGCCGGGATCAACACGTCCGCAACGCCGGGGACGATGATGAACATCAGGGTGATCTTGGGCCAGAGCATGGTCTTCTTCCTTTCACTCCTTGTTTCCATTATACCCACCCCTGCAAGCCGGCATTTTGCTCTGAGGTCAGAAATAGCTTTTCTGCCATCCTTTGCTAAAATGAGGTATCGACAAGGAGGGTGACAATGACCTGGGATGCCCTGCGCCTGTTTCTCATTCACTACTATGCCTGGTTTGGATTGGCCGGCAGTCTGCTCATTTCGCTGTGTATGTTTCTCAGCGGATGGATGTACCGCGGTAAGCAGGGTGAGCGCTACTCCGTCTTCAATCACTACATTTCGGAGCTGGGCGAAGTGGGCGTTTCCCGTTTGGCCTGGCTCTTCAATGCGGGGCTGATCGTTGGCGGCCTGGTCCTGGCTCCGTTTCTGGTGGGGATGGGACTGGCACTGGGATCGCTGTGGGGCAAGATTGCCCTGGCGGTGGGGGTTTTCACAGCCCTGGCGTGTGCGGCGGTCGGGGTCTTCCCCATGAACGGTATGAAAACCCATTACTGGGCGGCCATGGCTTACTTCCGCTCAGGGTTGGTGACCGTGCTGCTATTCAGTCTGGCGGTCTTTCTGCAGAACGGGGAGTTCGAGATCATTCCCAGAGCTTCCAATTTTGCCGGGCTGTTCTCGCTGCTGTGTTACACGGCTTTTCTATTGAACGTAGATACCGGGAAAAAGAAGGATGAAGAAAAAGAGGGGGCGTTGGATCCTGAAGCTGAACCGGAACGGCCGCGTTTCTGGAAAACCACTATTCTGGAGTGGGCCGTTTTCTTTTCGACCATTGTGTGGTTCTTTGTCCTGGCTCTGTTTGCGTTGAAGTAAGCTGAGGAACCGGCGCTTGACCGCGGGCGTCTGAAGAGGAAGGAAGGTCGGAGGCAATCAATGAAACGGATACTGGCATGGATTTCGGTTGCTCTTTTGTTGGGGCTGGCTCTGACGGCGTGCAGCAAGGTCACGCAGGCCGATGAAGACAGCAACGGGCAAACGGTCACTCTCAAAAGCGGCGAAACGCTCCGGCTCAAGCTGCGCGGCAACCCTACCACTGGTTATACCTGGCACCTGGGTGATTTCGATTCGTCTGTCCTGGAACAGTCGGGCGACCCGGCATATCGAGCGGATACTCTGCTGACTGGCTCGGGTGGTACTTATACTTATGAATTCAAAGCGACGGGCAGCGGCACGGTCACCCTTGATTTCAGTTATTCGCGCTCCTGGGAAGAAGGCACTCCCCCGTACAAGACCTTTACCCTGACCGTAGTGGTCGAATAGAGCGGGCTTAAATAAAATCGAGAGAGTCAGATGACTCTCTCGGTTGACGTACTATTGCAGACTTGAAGCGATGGAGACCATCAGATCTTTATCCATGAAGTCAGGCATCCCCATGTAGAGCAACTCGAAGGCAAAATCACCTTGCTGCCAGCGCAGTGTCTGCAAATAAGGATCAGAATCCCAGACGGGGCCATTGTCGGTCAATTTCCAGACCCCGATCACGTACTCGCCTGCGGCTCCGTTGATGGTGACTTCTTCGATGGCGGCACTGGCCCCTACCTCCCCGCAGAGATCACAGGGTTCATTTTGCCCCGCCGGTTCCTGCTTCAAAACAAGCGCATTCGAATCGGGGGTTTGATAGAACAGCCGGGTGATCGATGAAGCGGGGTCGAAGGAAGCCCCAGAGAAAGTAAACCCTTCTGGCATAGAAGCGGGCTGGTACACGGTGAACCCGGCCTGAACGGTTACCTCACTGACAGAGGCGGTGGCATCAAGGATGCTGGCCGGGTCAGGAGTCGGGGTTTCATCGGTAGGCAGCGGGGTCATTTGCCATGTTTGTTGGGGCAGAGTATCGCTGGGAGCGTGATGGAAGAAACCAGCAATTTCCTGCGCCAATACCTTGCCCTGCGGCGTGAAAAGCATCAGGCACACGAGGGCGGCCAGTATCCCCAGAGAAATGGCGGAAGTACGCAAAACTTTATTGAAGTGAATGGGTTGTTTCATCGAATCCTCTCTTTTGAGTTGCGGTCCATTGCTCGCTGAAAGGCTTTTCTGCAAGGCTGGCCAAAGATCGATCTCAGGGCCGACGAAATCATTGGCCAATCGTTCCGTTACCTGGTGAAGCTGCTGTTTATTCATCCCGGTACTCCTTTCTCATGCTTGAGTCACTCCCGGCGGGGCCCGTGGACTGGGCAGCCAGCAAAGTTTGTTTGAGCTTGCGCCGGGCAGAGAAAGACCACCACTTGACCGTTCCCAGAGGCCCGTGCAGGGTTTCGGCAATGTCTTTTTCTGACATTTGCAGGTAATAGCGCATTACGAAAGCAGCACGCTGCTGAGGGTCGAGTCGGGTCAGCGCCAGACGAACGGCCTGGAGAGTTTCTTTTGCTTCCACAGCTTCTTCGGGGAGCGGCGCAGGGTCGAAAATGTCGAAGTGACTCGTCTCTTCCATCTCTTCGATGGAGAGATTCTTTTTTTGTTTCTGCAGCGCTTTGAGCGTGTCGTGAATGACAATCCGATTGAACCAGGGAGCGAACGGCTTGCTCTCATCGAACTGGTCAATGTGCTCATAAGCTCGCAGGAAAGCATTTTGTACGATGTCTTCTGCTTGAGGAAGATCATGGATGATCAAACAGGCCGTTCGCAGTGCTTTCCCCTGATGCAGCTTCACCAAAGTTTCCAGCCCTTCCAGATTGCCTCTTTTCAGTTGAGCAATGGCTTGTGTTTCGTTCACAGCAAACCTTTCATTGAAACGGATTGAGGATCCTCTGTAATTATTATCTTTTTCTCAGCCAAAAAGTTTGTAAAAAAAGCC
>JAAZOQ010000436.1 GCA_012797695.1 Anaerolineaceae bacterium
TGATCTCGAGATGCGCCGCCAGATCGTGCGTGTCATCCGCAAATGGCAGCCGGATATTCTGGTGGGCTGTGACCCGCAGAATCTCTTCCCGGGCGACAACCGCATCAATCATCCCGATCACCGCGCCGCGGGGCAGGCGGTCGTGGATGCTGCCTTCCCAGCAGCGGGCAGCCCCATGTTCTTCCCCGAGTTGATCCTCGAAGAAAATCTGCCGGCGCATAACGTGGAAGAGCTCTGGCTCTCGGCGACTTCCAACCCCAATCTGAAGCTGGATGTCACTGATAATTTTGCCGACAAGCTGCGCGCCCTGCATTGTCATCGTTCCCAGATTGGGGAAGCAGCAACTTTCGACGCACACATGCGTTCGCGCTGGTCTGAAGACCCTGCCACGGGGGAAGAGCGCTATTACGAGACTTTTCGGCGCATCATTTTGCGATAAATCCTAAATCATCAGATTAATAAAAAGAATCAACCCTGAAAATGAGTGGTTGATTCTTTTTATTGGCAGTGATATACTTTATATGATCTGAATAATCAGATGATATAGGGAGCGCGTATGGAGTTCAGTCAGCCTGTATTTTCTACCCTTTCAGAGTTTATGCAGTACATTGCTGCTTTGCCCGATGATGGGGATGGCCGGGTACCGCCTTTGAGTGAATTGAGTCAAATTTTGGGCATCAGCGTAGCCACGCTGCGTGAACAGCTTGAGGTGGCACGGATGATGGGAGTGGTCGAAGTAAAGCCCAAGGCTGGCATCCACAAACTATCTTATTCTTTCAAACCCGCCGTGATGACCAGTCTGACCTATGCGCTGGCTTCGGAATCCACTCCTTTCGAACAATATGCCAATCTGCGCAAGCATCTCGAAGCAGCTTATTTTCTCGAGGCAGTTCAGAAGCTGACCTATGAAGAGAAACATGACCTTGAAACTATCGTCGAACGGTCAGAAGAGAAGCTGCGTCGCAGCCCGGTAGTGATCCCAACGACAGAGCATCGCGATTTTCATCTTTCCATTTATCGCAAACTGAATAACCCTTACGTTTTCGGGCTGCTCGAATCTTACTGGGAGCTCTATAAGGCTGCTGGTTTCGAGATCTATCCGGATATGGAATACGTTAACCGCATCTGGCAATATCATCGCAAGACGGTGGATCTGATCAACGCGAGGCAATACGAACTGGCGTATCAGGCTCTGATGGAGCACATGGAATTGATCGCCCAGAGAGAAAAGAAAGTTCCCCGCCAGTCTTTCGAATAATTTATCCCAAACTTGGAGACCTAAAAGATGGTGAATCAAAATGAAGTGATAAACGATTTTTGCATCACTTTCAGTACGGTGAACGGGTCGGGGAGTGCTACCGCCAATACAACGATCATGCGGGCCTTATTCCGCATGGGCATCCCTGTATCCGGGAAAAACATCTTTCCCTCGAACATTCAGGGGCAGCCTACCTGGTATACCCTGCGTTTGAGCAAGAAGGGCTACCTGAGCCGTGTCGAGAAAGATGACATTATTGTGGCTATGAATCCTTCCACCCTCGCGCGCGAGATCAGTTATCTGAACGAGGGCGGTGTCTTATTGCTGCCCGACGATTTCAAGGTCAGCGACATTCGCCAGGACATTGTGGTTTACCCGATGCCGGTAAAGAAGTTGATCCGTGAGGCGGATGTTACCCCGGCTTTGCGCGACTACATTGCCAATATGGTTTATGTGGGCGTACTCAGCTGGATGCTGGGCATCGATCTGGAACTGGTTCGTTCTGCGCTGGATTTTCATTTCAAGAGCAAGAAAAAAGCAGTCGATGCCAATTTCAATGTCATTCAGGCAGCTTTTGATTGGGCAACTGCCAATTTGACCAAACAGGACCATTTCCGCGTCGAGCAAATGAATGGTGTTGAAGGCATGATCATGTCGGATGGCAATACCGCGGCCGCGCTGGGTTCCATCTACGGCGGCGTGCAATTGGCGGCCTGGTATCCGATCACCCCGGCAACCAGTCTGGCGGAAACTCTGAACGAATACCTGCCGGAATTGCGCAAGGATCCGCAGACGGGCAAGGATACCTGTGTGGTGGTGCAGGCGGAAGATGAGCTGGCAGCGATCGGTATGGCCATTGGCGCGGGTTGGGGTGGGCTGCGTTCGATGACCTCTACTTCGGGGCCGGGTCTTTCTCTGATGAGTGAATACATCGGCCTGGCGTATTACGCCGAGGTGCCGGTGGTTATCTGGGACGTGCAGCGTGTAGGTCCCAGCACGGGGATGCCGACCCGTACTGCTCAGGGCGATCTGACAATGGTTAACTTCATCAGTCATGGCGATACCCAGATGATCATTCTGATCCCCGGGTCGGTAGCGGAATGCTTCGAGTTTGGCTGGCGGGCTTTTGACATTGCTGAACGCTTGCAAACCCCGGTCATCGTGCTCTCGGACCTTGATTTTGGCATGAACCAGTGGCTGAGCCCGAAATTTGTCTACCCTGACGTTCCCATGGATCGCGGGAAGGTGCTCTGGGAAGATGATCTCGAGGCCAAGATCAAAGAGTGGGGCGGGAACTGGGGCCGGTATCTGGATGTGGACGGCGACGGTATTCCGTACCGCACTTTGCCGGGCAATCTCAACCCGAAAAGCGGTTATTTTGCCCGCGGTACCAGTCACGATGAATATGCTCATTACACCGAAGCTCCCGATACCTGGGAGCGGGTCTTCAATCGCATTGCCCGAAAATTCGAAACGGCGCTGCAATATTTGCCCAAGCCAGAAGCAGTACGCAATTCCGGTGCCCCGCTGGCAATTCTTTCTTCGGGTTCAGCTCATCCCGCGGTGATCGAGGCCCTGGATATGCTCGAGGCTGCCGGGCTAAAGTGTGATTACCTGCGCCTGCGCAGTATCCCCTTTGCCGAAGAAGTCGCAGACTTTCTGGCAGCACACACGAATATCTTTGTCGTGGAAGCGAATCGAGACGGGCAGTTGCTGCAACTGTTGACCATGAAATATCCGCAATTCGCGGAGCGTATGGTCAAAGAAGCTCACATGGACGGGCTGCCGCTGACGGCAAAATGGATCTTTGACCAGATCATGACTTGGGAGAAGGAGAAATAATCATGGAACAATCCGCAACCAGTGTCAATCAGGTGGGATTAACTCGTAATGATTACCGCGGCGCTCCCTCGACGTTGTGCCAGGGCTGCGGGCACAATGGCATTGCTGCCCAGATTGTGGCTGCCTGCTATGAAATGAATCTGGTTCCAGAAAAAGTGGTGAAATTCAGCGGCATTGGCTGCTCCAGCAAGAGTCCCACTTATTTTCTCGGTCGTTCCTTCTCGTTCAATGGCCTCCACGGACGCATGCCTTCTCTGGCGCTGGGCGCATTATTTGCCGACCACACTCTGAAGGGCATTGGCCTGAGTGGGGATGGTGACTCAGCTTCGATTGGCATGGGGCAATTCAAACATCTGGTGCGCCGCAATTTGCCGATGGTATATATCGTCGAGAATAATGGTGTCTATGGCCTGACTAAAGGTCAGTTTTCCGCGACGGCGGATCGTGGTTTGTCGCTGAAAAA
>JAAZOQ010000073.1 GCA_012797695.1 Anaerolineaceae bacterium
AAATAATATCATGGAAACGAATAAAGCCCCTGAAAAATTCATTGTTTCCATTGGCCCACAGCATCCGGCGCTGAAGGAACCTGGTCATTTCGAGTTTACCGTTGATGGTGAGATTGTCAAAGATGCCAGTGCCCGCCTGGGTTTCGTCCATCGCGGGATGGAGAAGGGCACCGAAAGCCGAAATTACGTGCAGGATCTGTATTTGATGGAACGCGTGTGTGGAATTTGCTCTCACGTGCATGCGATGGCTTTTGCCCTTGGTGCAGAAAAATTAGCTGGGGTACAGGCTCCGCCACGAGCGCAGGCTATCCGTGAACTGGTAGCTGAACTGGAGCGTATTCACAGTCACATGCTGTGGTTGGGTGTCGCAGCCCACGAGGGCGGTTTCGATACTCTGTTCATGTTTTCCTGGCGTGACCGTGAGACAGTCATGGATTTGCTCGAGCAGGTGACTGGCAACCGGGTCAATTATTCTGCCAACATATTGGGCGGGGTCAAGGTCGATCTGGATGACGTCAAGAAAGATGCCCTGCTCAAAGGAATGGATTTTCTTGAAGAACGCACCCAGCACTATTTGAAAGTGGTAACTGAAGATGAGACTTTCTTGGGGCGCACCCGCAAAATTGGCCTGATGACCAAGGAGCAGGCAGAACTTCTGGGCGCTGTTGGTCCAACGGCACGGGCCTCAGGAGTTGAGCACGACGTACGCGTGGATTCTCCTTACGCGGGTTACACGGAATTCCCGACCAGGCTGATCACAGAACCTGCCGGCGATCTGGAAGCGCGTTTTGTGGTGCGCATCAACGAGCTTTTCGAAAGCTACCGTCTGGTGCGGGAGATCGTCGAGCATATTCCTGCGGGTGATCTGGCTGTGCGTATGCCGCGTCGCATCCCGGAAGGCGAAACAGTCAGCCGGGTCGAAGCCCCGCGCGGAGAACTTTTCTATTTCATTCGCAGTAATGGAACCGATCAACCCGAACGGGTCAAAGTACGCACACCCAGCCTGTGCAACTGGGCTTCGGTGCTGACCTTAGCTGTCGGGCATAAGCTAGCCGATATGCCGATGATTCTGGCGGGAATTGATCCCTGCTTCTCCTGCAACGATCGTATGGTCACCGTCAACCGCGGTAACGAGATGCAGGATTGGAGCTGGGAAGACTTACGGAAATACGGGATCGCTTATTACAAATGAACCTCACAATTAACCCCATCCTCGCACTACTTATCTTTCCGGGCGGAATCTCTCTGCTGATTTTTGGCCTGGTGTATGAATTTGGTGATCGCAAACTGGTAGCCCGGTTCCAGAACCGGGTTGGACCGCGCTGGTTCCAACCGCTGGCGGATTTTATCAAGCTGCTGGCCAAGGAAGAGATCATTCCGGCGAGTGTCAACCCGGCTCTGTTCATCGCTTTGCCAATTGTGGCATTGGCTGCTGCTCTGACGGCAGCGCTTTACGTTCCCATGTTTGGCTTACAGCCGGCCTACAGTTTCTCTGGCGATCTGGTGGTTACCCTGTATCTGCTCAGTCTGATGACCCTGTGCATTGGTCTGGCAGGGGCGAATACCAATGACCGTTTTTCTCTGGTGGGAGCCACTCGTGCCCTGACGCAGCTTTTCTCTTATGAGGCACCTTTTCTGCTGGCAATGCTGGGCCCGGCGATCGCGCTGGGAACCTGGGATATCACAGCAGTCAATGCTTCCGCTTCGCACAATTGGTGGTTCTTGCTGACTCAACCCTTTGGCTTTCTGGTGGCTTTGGTGGGCTTGATGGGCAAACTGGAATTACCCCCCTTTGATGCCCCTGAAGCTGAAACCGAGATTGTGGCAGGGGCTTTGACAGAATACAGCGGCCGCGGTTTGGGAATTTTCAGAATGGGCCGCAACATTGAACTGGTCATTGGGCTGACTTTGATTGCCTCTTTCTACATGGGCGGGTTGACCTCTCCGTTGGATTTCTTGTGGAAGACGCTGGTCTTGCTGCTGGTTACCGCTTTGCTGCAGAGCCTGTTTGCTCGCCTGCGCATTGATCAGACCGTGGGTATGTGGTGGCGTGTGGGCACGATCCTGGTTCTGGTACAATTGCTGGTGATCATTTTGGGCAGAAATCTGTCTCCCTTGATTCAGCCCTTGATCGGAGGTTAACGGTATGACGATTGGATCGATGTTTGGTGATGTGTTCAAATCTCTGTTCAAGAAACCAGTGACGGAAAAATATCCGTTTGCTGAATCGGTAACCCCAGAGCATTTCCGCGGCAAACTGGAATGGGATCCTGAAAAATGTACTGGCTGCCAGTTGTGCGTGAAAGATTGCCCCTCCAATGCGATTGAGATCATCACGATTGATAAGGTCAACAAGAAGTTCGTGATGCGTTATCACATGGATCGCTGCACTTTTTGCTCACAGTGCGTCCTGAATTGCCGTTTCAATTGCATCAATATGTCTGAGGATGAGTGGGAACTGGCTTCAGCAAAAAAGGAGCCTTTTGAAGTGTTTTATGGAAGAGAGGAAGATGTCACAGAGCTCATGGCACGAGCAGCTCGACCAGAAACTGGCGAAGGCTGCGCAGAGGAAAAAGCTCAATAATTCTTCTCCAAACCAGACCCTCAAGGTTGCTCTGGTGGGGGTGGGAAGTGAGTTGAATGGCGATGATGCTGCCGGGAATCAAGTTGCACTCCAGTTGATGGATTGCGCTGAACTCCCGGCGCATTTTATTGCTCTCAATGCAGGGAGTATTCCAGAAAA
>JAAZOQ010000437.1 GCA_012797695.1 Anaerolineaceae bacterium
ATCGGGTGTTGTCATGACAGTAGCTTCCAGTAATCAACTTGATCATAAAGACGTCATTCCCACCATGTGCTGCCAGGAAATCTCGAAAAGATTTGGCGGATTGGTGGCTGTCAATCAGGTCAGTCTGGATATCTTCCCGGGTGAGGTGGTTTGCATCGTAGGGGATAACGGTGCCGGCAAATCTACCCTGGTGAATATGATCTCAGGTGTGTATCAACCCGACAGTGGCAAAATCTTCGTCTCGGGAAAAGAAGTCGCGTTCGGCTCCCCCAAGATCGCCCGAGACATGGGAATTGAGACCATTTATCAGGACCTGGCGCTGGCTACCAATCTCAACGCGGCAGATAACATCTTCTTGGGCCGGGAACCTTTACGCAAGGTAATGGGCGTGTTCGATGTGCTGGACCGCGACCTGATGCGCAAAGAATCCGAGCTTGTCCTGAACGAACTGGATATCGTGATCCCGGGGTTGCTGCGGCCGATCCGTGAGTTTTCGGGCGGGCAGCGGCAGGCGGTCGCCATTTCACGGTCGGTGTACTGGAAGGCAAAGCTGCTGATCATGGATGAACCGACTGCGGCACTGGGTGTACCAGAACAGAGAAAGGTCTATGATCTGGTGCGCAAATTACGCGAGCGCAATGTGCCGGTGATCGTGATCAGCCATAACATGCGCGACGTTTTTTCAGTTGCCGACCGGATCATCGTGATGCTGCGCGGTCGCAAAGTGGCTGATCTGCGCGCTCACGAGACCGACGAGGATGAAGTCCTTTCGTATATTATCGGGAAGAATTCGCTCATCAAGGAATAGCTTTCTGTGCCATAGAAAATATTCCTTGTGAGGTGATCTTTTCACTGGTCGGGGTTGGATCAGGTACGCGCCGGAACAAAAGAAAACTCTGAGTTTCCGTTCTGCCTGAAATGCGTCAGGCACGAGGTGTGTATTTATTTTAAATTGACAGGAAGTGAATTATGGCAAAGATAACATGGCCCGAAGCAATGTCTACCGCAGAAAGAAGAGCTTATCAGCAGATCTGTGACCCGGAAGGGAAGATTTTCGTCATTGCGCTGGATCAACGAAATGGAATGCGCCAGCTGGCAACCGCAGACGAAGAAACCCGGAAAGGTATCTCCATGGCTGACCTGGGGGAGATCAAGGCTGATATCGTGCAATACCTGGGAAATTACGCCCCGGCAGTGCTGCTGGACCCGGAATGCGCGTTACCGCGGGTAGTGGATGAAGGAATCCTGGCGCGTGACGTGGCCCTGGTGGTAGGGATGGATGCCTCCGGGTGGAAGACAGACGAAAACTCCCTGCGGCAAACCCAGGTGGTTCCCGGCATTACGGCCCGGCGGGTACGTGAACTGGGCGGCACGGCCGGAAAGCTGATGATGTACATGCGCCCGGACAAAGAGGGCGAAAACGGTTATTGTGCGCAAATGTTCAAGAAAACCACGAGCGCTTTTGTTGAGGAAGACGTTCTACTTGTCGTAGAGATATTAATCTATAAAATGGAAGAAGAAACCAGCGAAGAATTCATGCAGAAACGCCCGGCACTGATCAAGGAGGCGGCGCGTATTGCCATCCAGAATGGCGCCAAGGTGCTGAAGCTGCAATACCCGGGTTCAGCCAAAGATTGTGCCGAACTGACACAGATTACCTGGGGGGTTCCCTGGGCACTGCTGTCGGACGGCGTCGATCACGAGACCTATCTGAAGTATCTGACCATCGCCATGGATAATGGAGCCGCGGGAGCCATCGCCGGGCGGGCACTCTGGAAAGACAGCGTGTCCCTCGACCCGGAAGAGAGAAGAACGAAACTGGAAAAACTGGGGCTGCCTCGCTTGCATGAAATCCTTTCTATTCTCGATTCTCATTGATGCCGAACGCTGAGGAAGAAGGCAGTAAGTAGAATTCGTTAACTTCTTGAGGTTTTTAATGAATCATGTTCACGAAGCATTAGGCGTTGATCTTGGCGGGACGAAAATACGCGTGGCGCGGGTCACCCGGGAAGGCGTGATTCTGGAAAAACGAGTGGAGCGCGTCCCAAAGGGAAGAGATGCTCAGCTCGAGGTGATCTTCCAGAATATCCAGAAGCTGTATTCCGACCGGACCATCGGGGTGGGGCTGGGCTTCCCGGGTCGGGTCAAGGTGCCCGAGGGCATTGCTTTGACGGCTGGCTATCTGGAATTGAAAGATCTGCCGCTGGCCGATCTGATCCGCCAGCACTTTTCTGTGCCTGCATTTGTGGATACGGATGCCGACATGGCTTTGCTGGCGGAAACCAAAATGGGGGCCGCACGTGGTTTTAAAGATGTAGCGATGATGACGATCGGGACGGGGATTGGCGGGGCCATTTTGTTCGATGGAAAGATGTTTTACGGGAATGGCAGCGCGGCCCAACTGGGTCACCTTACCGTCGATCCACGGGGACCGGTGTGCAACTGTGGTCGTCGCGGCTGTATAGAAACGCTCAGCTCCGGCTCGGCACTGGGCCGGCTTCTGGCACAAACCGATCTCGATCGCAACATCCCGGCAACGGAGCTGATCGAGCTGGCCCAAAAGGGGCATCCGGTGGCCCGGCAGGTGCTGACGGAATGGATCACTCCACTTAAAATGGCCATTGACAGTCTGTACGCGGTGATCTCCCCTGAGATTGTATTATTGGGCGGCGGACTGGGCAGCGCAGCCTTCGAGACGCTGCAACTGATCCAGCCGGCGGGTTCCCCCTGGTTCCACAGCCGGGTCGCGGCCGGAACGCTGGGGGATGACGCGGGGGTCATCGGTTCCGGGCTGTGCGCCTGGGAAAAATTTGGCGATCAAGAATGAAAGAACGGGTGTGGAATGGCTGAAAGCGGTTCAAAAAAAGTAATTCTGATCAATGGCCTGCCTGCCACTGGCAAAACCATGCTGGCCAGGCGAATCCAGGCCGAGATGCAGATTCCTCTGCTGTCGCTGGATACGATCAAAGAAGCACTGTTCGACGTGTTGGGGATCGGCGACCGCGAGTACAACCGCAAGCTGGGGCGAGCCACCAAACAAGTCATCTGGTCGGTCATTGGTGATCTGCCGGATGGGGCTACAGTTCTGGTGGATGCCTGGTTTGGTTTCCCGCCTTACACCCAGGTGACCGATGGACTGGCGCGGGCAGGAGCCAGCCTGGCCGTGGAATTATGGTGCCATGCCCCGGGAGAACTGCTGGCACAGCGCTACGTTGAGCGGGTAGATCAGCGCCATAAGGGTCACCCCGGCAGAGAATATGCCGCTGAATTGATCGAGGTCGCCAAACGGGCCACACCGATGGGGTTGTTCCCCGTATATGATCTGGAAATGAGCCACCCGGAACAGATCGAGGTTTTGCAGGTGGTGAATTGGATCGAGGGGGAATTTGCAGAAA
>JAAZOQ010000438.1 GCA_012797695.1 Anaerolineaceae bacterium
CCGCGCAGGAATATTTTTCGGTGATCAGCGGACATACGCTGAAGCTGCTGCCAGAATTTTTGCGCTTTTTCGTGGCCATGCAGGAGTTCAAGCGCCATTATGAACCCTATAAAGAGCGCTGCCTGCGTATGACTCAGCGTGTGGCCCTTGAGGCAGACCCCTATATGGCGGAATTGTTCCAGAAGCCGGCTCGCCAGTTCATCCAGGAAAAACATTATGAGCGAGTGGCGGCAGATTACATCGGCAAATTCTCTTACGCCTGCACCGGAGTGAGCACGGATCAGATCACCGCACTGGATTTCCTCAACGTCAGCATGGGGATTCTGGTGCCCATCCACCAGTTCCGTTTCGATGAAGCTGCCACCCGGGCTCGCCTGGGGTCTCATTTTATTGAGGATGAGATTGTCGCAATTGATTCCCAACCGGAGGCGATTTCCCTGAAAGGGGCTTCCGGGAATACCTATCAGGCCGAGAACATTGTGGTAGCTACTCCTGCATCGGTAACTCAAAAACTGCTGGGCCTGGCTGAAATTCGTGAAGCCTGCCAGCTTTATGTGACGCATGTGAAAGCTCAATTGAAGGGAGCACTCAGTCGCTATGAGCTGAACCTTTTCCCACCATCTTCTGAGATCATTTTAACCGCGCTGCAATGGGATGGCAGCTACCTGATTTATTCCCGCACGAAAGAGGCGGATTTGAATCAGGTATGTGATTCTTTCAGCGTATTGCGTACCGTGGATTGGGAAAAGGCCATGTACGTGATGGGGCGGGCTTACATGGAGCAGCGTTTGAATGACAGAGTGTATATTGCCGGGGACCATAATGGTTTGGGCCTAGAACCCACGGCGATTTCAGGCATGTATGCTGCCAGACAGATTCTGGCAAAAAATTAACGAAAGGAGAAAAAGGGCATAATGCAATACTTCATCACGCATCACACAGTCTGGTTTGTCATCATTTGTATTCTTGTCGCGGGTTTGCTCCTGCTGGGTGGCTTGCTCTACTACGGCTTCAGCAATCCCCCCACCGAGGAAGAAAAAAAGAAACGCTTGCCGGGGGATGAATTGTTGGGGAATGAGCCACATCACATGCGGGGTACGTTGGCGGTGACTGTGAATGCTCCGAAAGAAAAGGTCTGGCCTTATCTGGCCCAATTGGGTCAGCGCCGTGCGGGTTTTTACAGCTTTGGCTGGCTCGAAAGATTGTTTGGCTTCCACATCTTTAACACGTTCTCAGTAGTGGAGGAATGGCAGAACATGTACGTAGGGGAGTATATCTTCTATCATCAAATGGGGATTGGCTCTGAGGTAAAAGAGGTCAAGAGAGGTGAATATTTTACTTCTCTCTCGGATTCACGCCACCCCTCGACGTATCAGGGTGCCATAGCGTTTATTCCTCCTTTCAAGCTAACGGCCTTTGCCTGGAGCTGGAATTTCATTCTGGAGGATTATGGCGAAGGCAAAACCCGTTTCTTTACCCGCTGTGATGCGGTACTTGAGCCCTTTGATAAATTCCGTCATGCTCTGGCGGCTGTTTTCTTGGGAATTCCCTCCTTTGTCATGTGCAAAGGAATGTTGACTACCATCAAGGCCTGCGCAGAAGGCCGTAAAAAATAGAGGCGAAATTATGGAATCGAAAATGAATACGGTATCGACAGAAGAGAATACAAAACCGGTTTATCAGGTGAAGAAAAGCTGGTTGGGGATCAGTGATTGGATTGTGGATAAGGTTGGAGTACGGCCGGCTACCTGGAACTTTATTTTGAAAGTGTTTCGCATGATTGTTAAGGGCAGCAAGCACATGGAAGCCCCTGTTTTTGGCCCGATCTATAAGCGTTTGATGAAATTTACCCCTGAAGAGAAAACCTACTCTCACGGTACGGTATTGAATCTTAACGTGGATGTCAGTGATAAGGGTGAGAGTAAGGTACTGCCGATTGATTTGGTAAAAGATATGCTGCGTCATGCCAGCTATATTGCTTCAGCTAATGTTTGCCTGTGCCGTGCCGGGAATGACTGCCAGGAGTATCCCAAAGAGGTCTGCTGTCTGTTCATGAGCAACAGCGGCCGTACGGTAGTCGATCACAAAGTGGGTTACCCGATTTCTCTGGAAGATGCTCTGGCTCGTGTCGATAAAGCAGCCGAACTGGGGCTGATCGGGCAGGCCCTATGGGTGGAAGTGGAACAATATATCTGGGGTTTCTCTAATAAGACAATGGAGAACTTCGTCGAAATGTGTTTCTGCTGCCCCTGTTGCTGTGTGGCACTGAATCTGTCGAAGAATGCCTCTCGTGATGTCAAGAAGCGTTTCCGCCCCTCGGGCTGGACCGCGATTGTGGATGAAGAGACTTGTGTGGGCTGTGAAGCTTGCGTAGAACCCTGCCCGCAGGCCGCCATTACCATGAACGAGAACGGCAAAGCGGTTGTCAATCAGGAGTACTGCGTGGGTTGTGGAATTTGCAAGACTCATTGCTCTGTTGAAGCGATCAAGATCAAACAAACCATGCCGATGCGTTCCAGCGTTCAGGAATACTTCCTGGAAGATGGACGTTTGAATTTGAAGATTTAGGTTTTCCATGCACGAACTGGCAGTTACCAAAAGCATCTTGCAGCTTGTTCTGGAACAGGCGGAACAAAATAAAGCTCGCGAAGTGGTCAAAATTTCGCTGGTTATTGGCGAAATGCGCAATTTGGAAGAAGAGTGGATTCAGCGTTATTTCGACTACATCAGTAAGGGCACCATTGCTGAAACGGCCAAAATCACTGTGCGCAAGGTACCGGTTCTGTTCCAGTGCCAGCAGTGTGGGGCGACTTTTCACGCAGACGTGCACGTGGAAGAGAAGATCGTTTGCCCCAAGTGTAACGGTTTTGAGTATGACCTTACCGCGGGCCGTGAATTACTGATAGAAAGTGTAGAAATCAAATGAACGAAGAAATAAAAATAATTGACGTTCGTAAGAATATTCTCTCAGATAACGAGAATCAGGCTGAATTGATCCGCGAGGATTTGCGCCGCAAAAAGGTATTTATGGTCAACCTGATGGCTTCCCCTGGCGCTGGCAAAACCAGTCTCATCATTGCCACGTTGCGCCAGCTTAAAGATCAGTTGCGCATTGGCGTCGTGGAAGGGGATGTAGAATCCACGGTAGATACCGAAAAGATCTTGCACGAAGGGGTACCCGCGGTGCAGATTCAGACTGGTGGAGCCTGCCATCTGGATGCTCCTATGATCAATGCCGGGCTGGGTGATCTGGACCTGACCCATCTGGATCTGGTCTTTATCGAGAACATCGGCAATTTGATCTGCCCGGCCGAATTCGATACCGGCTCGGATTTGCGTGTGATGATCCTCAGCGTGCCTGAAGGGGATGATAAGGTCCTGAAGTATCCGCTCATGTTCACGGTGTGTGATGCTTTGATCGTGAATAAGACAGATTACCTTTCGATCACTGATTTCGATATGCCCTTATTGCATCGGCGGGTACAGGAGTTGAATCCGAAAATGAAGGTCTTCGAGGTTTCCTGTCGAACTGGCGCCGGAATGAAAGAATGGAGCCAGTGGCTCCTGGCTCAGGTTCAAAAGAAGATTGCTTAGAAAAAAAGAGTGCGGCCAACGGCCGCACTCTTGAATGTTACTTACTTTTTGATCACTTCGATGCCGCCCATCCAGGGGCGCAGCGCTTCTGGAATGATGATGCTGCCGTCTTTTTGCTGATAGTTTTCCATGACGGCGATGAGCGTGCGGGGCAGGCCCAGGCCAGATCCGTTGAGGGTATGCACCAGGCGGGATTTGCTGCCGTCAGTCGGTTTGTATTTAATATTGGCGCGGCGTGCCTGAAAATCACCCACGTTCGAGACCGAAGAAACTTCCAGCCATTCATCACAGCCGGGTGCCCAGACTTCCACGTCATAGGTAATGCGTGCGTTGAAGCCCAGATCACCGCTGCATAGCCGTTTGATGCGATAGGTTAAGCCCAGCCCCTTGCAGGTATCTTCGGCATCCTGGAGCATTTTGTGCAGCTCATTTTCTGATTCTTCAGGCTTGCAGTAGATATACATTTCTACCTTGTCGAATTGATGGCCGCGCTTGATACCGCGTACATCACGGCCGGCACTCATTTTCTCGCGTCTGAAGCAGGGAGTATAGGCGGTGAAACGCTGCGGCAGAGTGGTTTCGTCGAGGACTTCGTCCTTGTACATACCGGTCAGAGGCACTTCCGCAGTAGGGACCATCCACAGGTCTTCTTCAACGTCATGATACAGATTATCGACGAATTTGGGTAACTGGCCTGAAGAGAAGAGAGTTTCCGCTTTGACCATAAAGGGGGTATAGCGTTCTTCGTATCCCTGTCTGGAGTGCAGGTCGAGCATGTACGCGATCAAGGCGCGTTCCAGACGGGCACCGGCACCATTGAGAATGTAGAACCGGGAACCGGTCAGTTTGACGCCACGATCAAAATCGATGATGCCTAATTGGGTACCCAGGTCCCAGTGGGGCAGTGGGGTGAAATCAAATTCACGCTGTTTGCCTTCGACGCGCTCCACGATATTTTCGGAATCATCCACACCATAGGGGGTAGTGGGGTCTGGCAG
>JAAZOQ010000439.1 GCA_012797695.1 Anaerolineaceae bacterium
CGTGATCACCGGCTCCGTGCTCGGCGCTTTTGCTGCCGTTCTCATCGCCATTTTCCAGGCTCTGCTGGCGAACAAGATCAATCCTCGTGATTATCTGGTGGTCCTGTCCTTCCCCTTCATGCGTGCCTGTTCCTTTAAATTCGCGGCAGTCCCCGCGGTTGCCGCCAATTTTGGTTTGTTCCTGGCATCAACCTTATTGGGAACACTGCTCAACATTGGCTGGGATCTGGCCCCCATCCAGAATTTCCGCCACAAGATCAATGCCACGGTAGGAAACTGGGCCAAATTACTGCGCTCTGGTGGTGCTAAAAAACGTACTCTCACTACCATCATTTTCTATGTACTGCTGCTGGCCCTGCTCATCTTCCTGCCGATGAACTGGGGTTCCTACTGGAACTACGTCTTCGGTATCGTGGGATTGTACGTAATTCTGGGGCTGGGGCTGAACATCATCGTCGGCCTTTCGGGCCAACTGGTGTTGGGCTACATTGCCTTCTTCGCCATCGGGGCCTATGCCATGGCCCTCTTGAACGCTCCAGAACCGCATAACATCATGCTGGGGTTCTGGCCCTCCCTGATCATCGCCATTATCGCCGCCGCGATTACCGGGCTCATCCTCGGTTTGCCGATCATGAACCTGCGCGGTGACTATCTGGCCATTGTGACCCTGGGTTTCGGCGAGATCATCCGTATCTTGCTCAAGAGCGATGTGCTGACCAGTTTCACCGGCGGCCCGCGTGGGGTGCAAAATATTCAAGGCCCCAGTATCTTTGGACATGCCTTTTCGGATGTCGATTACATGTACCTCATCATCCTGGCGGTGATCCTGGCCATGTACGTGTACAACCGTTTGCAGCACTCCCGTACCGGTCGTGCCTGGCTGGCCGTCCGTGAGGACGAGACCGTGGCCCGCGCCACAGGCGTCAACACCGCCCGCTACAAACTGATGGCCCTGATGATCGGCGCCGCTTTCGCCGGTCTGGCCGGTGCCATCTATGCAGCTCGCAATGCCTTTACCGGCCCGGATGAACACTCCATGATGGCCTCGATCAACGTGCTGTGCTTGATCATCGTCGGCGGCATGGGCAACATCCCTGGCACCCTGCTCGGCGCTTTCGCCCTCAAAGGATTGCCCGAACTTCTGCGTGAGGTTGAGAACTACCGTATGCTCGTCTTCGGTGGTCTGCTGGTTGCCATGATGTTGCTGCGCCCCGATGGCTTGATCCCCTCCAAACGCCCGACCCTTGAACTTCCAGAAGACGATTCACCATCCGACGCCCCGGACCCTGCCGCAGTTGTGCAGGCTTCCACCCCGGGCGGGGAGAAACCTCATGACTGATGCCATTATCGTTTGCCAACAGGTATCCAAGATCTTCGGCGGCCTGACCGCGGTCAATAAAGTAGACCTGGTCGTCCCCCGCTCCAGCATCTTCTCCATCATCGGCCCCAACGGCGCCGGGAAGACCACCCTTTTCAACTGTATCTCGGGGTTCTATACCCCTGAGCACGGCGAAGTTTATTTCGAAGGCGAATCCCTGCGCGGGAAACCTACCAACACGATCTCCAGCCTGGGTATTTCCAGAACCTACCAGAACATCCGCCTCTTTTCGAACATGACCACCATCGAGAACGTCATGGTGGGGCAGCATCACCGCCTGAAAGAGAACTGGCTGGACGCCGTCTTTAATACCCGCCGCTACCGCACTGAAGAAAAAGCCTCCATTCAGGAAGGCATGCGCTGGCTGAAATTCGTCGGGCTGAGCGGCCTGGGGAATACCCCGGCACGCAGCATGCCTTATGGTGCCCAGCGCCGTCTCGAAATTGCCCGTGCTCTGGCAAGCAACCCCAAATTGCTGCTGCTGGATGAGCCAACCGCCGGCATGAACCCGCAGGAAACCCTCGAAATGACCACCCTGATCCGCCGCCTGCGGGATGATTTCGGCATTAGCGTCATCCTGATCGAGCACGACATGCACGTGGTCATGGGCATTTCCGACCAGATCGCCGTGCTGGATTTCGGCCAGAAGATCGCCGACGGCACCCCCAAAGAGATCCAGTCGAACCCGCGCGTGATTGAAGCCTACCTTGGCCCCGGTGGGGCCGCGCTGGCCAAAAAATACAGCAAAGGGAAGAAATAGCCATGATCCTATCAGTCGATAACATCAACGTTCATTACGGTGCCATCCAGGCACTGCGTGGCATCAGTTTTAACCTGGAAGAAGGGGAGATTGTCACCCTGATCGGCGCGAACGGGGCCGGAAAATCGACCAGCCTGAACACCATTTCGGGCTTGCTGCGCCCCACTACCGGTACCGTGACCTATCATGACCAGGACATCACCCAGACCCCACCGCCCGAGATCGTACGCCGCGGCTTGATTCAGGTTCCAGAAGGCCGCAAGATCTTTGCCTCCATGACAGTCTGGGAAAACCTCGAAATGGGAGCTTACCTGAACCCGGACGAGAAGGAAAAAGAAAGCCTCATTGAGAGCGTTTTCGAACGTTTCCCGCGTTTGAAGGAACGCCGCAGTCAGAAAGGCGGCACCCTTTCAGGTGGAGAGCAGCAGATGCTGGCCATTGGCCGCGGTTTGATGGCCAAACCCAAAGTGCTGCTGCTGGATGAGCCCTCGATGGGCCTCTCGCCCATTATGGTAGAGCAAATCTTCGATACCATTCGCGAGATCAATCAAATGGGCACCAGCATTTTGCTGGTGGAACAGAATGCGCTGATGGCACTTTCCATCGCCGACCGCGGCTACGTGCTCGACACCGGCCGCATCGTGCTGGAAGGCCCAGCCAATGACTTGCTGCACAATCCGGTCGTCATCCACGCCTACCTGGGCGGGGACACCGGTGAAGCGTAGAAAACACTTATCTCTCCAAATGAAAATCTCGATCTAACTAGATCGAGATTTTCATTTCCCGCCTGGCTCACCGCTTCCAGAGAAAAGCCTTTTTGAAGAGCGAGGCCGACTTCCCGCGGCGGGAACCCTCGGCAATGTAATAACTTCCCACCACGAAAAGCCCGGCAGCCAGCTGCAGCAGTACTCCCTGCCAGGTGGCATACGTCCCCAGCCAGGTACCTACCCAATACGGCAAAGAGAGCCCGCCAAGGGGAGTCGTCGGCAGCCAGCCTACGATCTGCAGCACGTGGACGGTCTTGCCCATCATCACCAGTAATATACCACCGATCATCACCCCGGTGATGACCAGCATTTGCATGTAAGGCAGCCGGGCCTGCAACTTGAAGGTAATCAGACCGATCAACAGCGTCGCCGCCAACCCCACCCCAATGCCGATCAACACCCTTTGGGCACTGCTCTCCAGCACCAGCGCCTGCAAGAAGAGCACCACTTCAAACCCCTCGCGATAAACGCTGGTGAACCCAAGTGAGATCAACCCCAAAGTCACCCCGGCCTCGGCTGAAAGCAAACTCTTCTTCTTGCTGTGGAACCCGGCCAGATGATCCGTCCAGTAAGTTTTATGGAAGAACCAGTTGGTGATGAGAATCAGCACTCCAACGGCAACTAGAGACACTGCTGCCTCGAGCTTCTCCCCATAACGTGCCAGAGAAGCCAGAATGGAACTTGCCAGCAGCCAGGTCATCACCGTAGCCGCAAAAGCCAAGATGGTACCCACCCACATCGGTCGGCGGTAATGCTGGCGGTCAGCCCCTTTGAAACTGGCCAGCAGAGAAGCCAAAATGAGAATAGCCTCCAGCCCTTCGCGAAAAACGATCACGGCAGCGTTGGTCACCGTCGCCAATGGGGCACTCTCTTCCGCCAGAAGCGGCTGGACTGCCTGCAATTGAGCCGTCAACGCCTGCCGGCTGGCATGAATTTCAGCCAACGGTGCCTGATGAGCGATCAGATACGCCAACCCCTTTGCCTCCCCCTGCCCATTCCAGAAGAGGTCCTCAAGCGCGGTTTTTGCCTGCGGCGCCACCACACTCAGGCGCGCTTCTGGCCCACTCTCGAGGATCGCGTAGGCTTCCAGACGTGAAGATTCGGCCAGGGCATATTCCCCGCTGCGAACCGCCGCTTCCATTTGATCGAGCATGGAATCAATGACGTCAAAATCACCGCTGGAACTGCCCTTTTGCCATTCTGCCGGCATGACGGATTGCAAAGCACTGACCAGTGCCTCCGTGCCGGCCTGCACCTGCTGCGGAGCGCTTACTGTGCCGCCCGCGCTCGCTTCATTTACCTGTTCTCCCAGTTCCTTAAGCTGTTTCGCGATCTGCCCGGTACCCTGAGCATCACGTGCCATCAGCAGATCCTGCAAATCATCGAAGGCAGCCTGAGCCGCCTCATAAAACGTGACAGCCTCCTGGATTTCAAGAGGTTGGGTTACCACATTATTGGCCACCCCGCGCGCATACTCAACCGGTACCAGCTTCAAATAGCGCAGCAGCTGCCCAGCGCGCTGGGCTTTCTCCGCGGGACTGAGCGGCGCTGCTCGAAAACCGGTCAAAGCGTTCTGAACTGTCTGCAAGTCTACCGGCAGCGAGTTATCCCCAGCCAGAGCGGAACGAGCCAGACGTTCAAAGGCCGCCTGAGTCTCTGTCAGCGCGGATTGACCGCGCTGCTCTCCATAAGCCGGTGACAGCAAAGCAAAGTAACCCTGCGCCAGACCTGCCAGCTCCGCACGCCGCTGAACAAAACCTGCCTGATCCGCGCCGGCCAGATCGCGCAGGCTCTCGCTCAAACGCGCCTGATAAGTATCATACAGATCCGCATGTACCGCTTGCAGCGCCGCTGCAGTATCCAGTGTGCCCGCGGACCAGGCGCGCAGAGCCAGGGTAGCATCCGCATTGGGGCGCGAAAGGCGGGTGGCTGTACGGAATTCACGCACCCCCAACCACGCCTGGGCACGCGCGGCATCTCCCGCTGGCAGCGCTGCTTCCACCACCGCCAGACCACCGGCCAGCAACGCCGTCCAGGTCTGCGCCCGTGCCTGAGCAAAAGCCGGCGCATCCGTGGATGAAATTGCCTGCTGCATCAACATAAACCCCTGCTGCAGCCGGGCATCACTCGCCGGGCTGGCCGCGGTCAGTCCCTCCGCCAGTTGCTCCGCGTAAATTGCTTGAGCCTGGGTTAAAGCCACCTGCGCGTTGGTAATATCTTCCCCTGCCAGCGCCATTTGCGCCGCAAACAGGCTCGCACGCAGCTCCTCAGCCGATTGCGCCGGCGAGTTCCCCTCCGCCCGAACCAGGGTTCCCGGCACTGCCAGCAGCAAAATCAGCCCGATCAGCAATATCCCTTTGAATCGCATGTTCTTCATCTGTGCTACTCTTCGATGGAAATATTTAAGGCAGCAGCCGCCTGGGCAATCTGGCCTGTGATGGAAGTGGCCTGCGCCTGAGCTTCAGCACCCAGCACCTCTGCTTCTTCAGCAGTAAAATGCCGGCCGGCCTGTTCCTCCGCGTAAATGCCGGCTACGAATTCCTTCAAACTGGCCAGATCGTCGCCAATCTGGGCCGCCTGCGCCTCGTTCAGGTCCTTTACCAGCGGCGCAACCCCGGCATAGACAATCTGCAGACTGCTCAGAATATCTTGAATATCCGCCAAGCGAGAAATGACCGCAAAATCCATCTGAGTGGAATCCGCCCCCGCTACAAAACGCGAGTTTTTCCACGATTCGAAGTATTCATTCATCGTTGGCACCATCACCACCAGTGCCGTAAAGGCATCCGTTGGCGTTGGCTGCCAGGCCTGCACCGAGTGAACCAGATCTGCCAGGTACCGATCGAAGAGATCCGCGGCACCCTTCAACACGTTGGCGTCCGGCAGCACCTCTCCAAAATCCACGGCGCCATTGTTGTTCAGATCCGGCTGAAAACCCACAATCGTGTAAGCGGGATTGGTACCCCACAAAGTAGTTTCCAGAACTCCATACAAATTGCCAGGTTTGGGCAGTACCCGACCATCCGACAACGTCAGATCGAATGGCACCGCATTTTCTGGGTCACCGCTGCCGGGGCCGCCCGCATCCAGAATAACATCATAATCACTCAACGCCGGCACGCCAGCCACGATACCCTCAATCTGCTCATACAAGGGGCTGGCCACCTCCCAGGCACTGCGGGCGGCCGTGATCTGAGCCGCCACTTCTTGGGGCTGCGCTGCCAGCAAAGCCGCGTAATCGAAATTCACCGCTGCGGCTAATTGATAGTACACTTCGGCCGCGGCTTTTTGCTGCTGGCTGGCCTCACTCAATTTGCCCAACTGGGTTATTAAATAGCTATGGATTCCACTCAGGTCCTCTTCATCCACCACCGGGGGTGTTGGAGAAGAAACGACCGCGGCCGGAACGTAAGCGGTGGCTTGCAGAATCAGAAGTACTCCGGTCATGAACAGCAGAAACTTTTTTGAAAACAACATGGGGGTCCTCCGAAAAAGTAAGTCGCCGAATTTATTCGGACTTTTTTTATCTTGTTTTGGAGTATAATTTTGCCCACGGAGATAATCTAGATATTTGTATTAATTTTGATTTAAATAGGGGATTAAGAGGGTATCAACCTGGTTGAAAATTTTCCGCCCATGAACGAATTGATGACAAGCAGCGCCATGCAGCGCTATGCCGCCGAGATCTACCGCCTGCAGCAAGATGAGGAGGTCGTTTCTCTTTCCTTGCTGGGAGAACACATCGAAGCTTCAGCACAGGCGATTGCCAGCATGGTTAAAAAGCTGCGCCGCCTGGGCTATCTGGAACACGAACTCTACCGGGGCGTCCGACTGACCGCCGCCGGGGAAAAGATCGCTATGCCCGCCATTCGTCGCCATCGGATTACTGAGGTGTATCTGGTCAAAGCCATGCAGTACGACTGGGCAGCGGCTCACGAACTCGCAGACGTATTCGAGAAAGGACTGAATGGAGAACTGGAAGATCGCGTTTTTGAACTGGCCGGCCGCCCCACCCACTGCCCCCACGGGGAGCCGATCCCTTCCAAAGAAGGAACCTTGCCCGCGCTGAATGATCTCCCTTTGGTGGATGTGCCCACCGGTTCCACCTGCGTGATCAGCCGGGTACGCACGCACGACCCGGAGCGCCTGCGTTACATCGCCGAACTGGGCCTGACGCCGGGCACCCCCTTCACCCTGCTAAGCTGCGCCCCCTTCCACGGCCCGCTGCGCCTGCTGATGGACCGCAACGATCCCGTCATCGGTTATGAGCTGTCAAAATTGCTCTGGGTGCGCATGGAACACGCCGGGCCCGGCAATAAGCTGCCCCCGGTTCCCAATACCCCTAAATAAAATACCGATTTCTGTGCTAGAACCAGCCGCGCTTCTTGAAAAACAGCAGCATGGCAATGACGATAACCGCAAACAGCAGCCACACGTACAGGTAGCCATACTGCCAGTTGATCTCAGGAAAATAGCGGAAGTTCATCCCGTACACCCCGGCAATGAACGATAGCGGCAGAAAGATCGTGGATACAATCGTCAGTGCCTTCATCACCTCGTTCAAGCGGTTGGAAGTTGCTGACAGGTAGATATCCAGCGTACCTGAAACGATATCTCGTACCGACTCAGAAAGATCCTGAATGCGCACCAGGTGATCGTAAATGTCACGGAAATAGATGCGGTGGTTCGGCGCGATCAGATCGAATTCGTCCCGGCTCAAGCGATTGACCACTTCCCGCTCCGGGCCAATTACCCGGCGCAGGCTCAGCGTGGCATGTTTCAGCGCCAGGATGCGCTGCAGCGTCTCAGGGCTCGGCTTTTCCAGAACTTTGTCTTCCAGCCATTCAATCTCATCATCCATACTGTCGATCAACGGCATGTAATCATCCACCAACGCATCGAGCAGCGCGTGGCACAGAAAATCCGCGCCATTCTTGAATAGGCGGTCGTCTTTTTCTAGGCGATTCCATACTCGCTCTACCGGCGGCATCTCCGCCGACCGGTAAATGCTGACCACGTAATTTCTGCCCAGATACAGATCCAACTCGCGCATTTCCAGGTCAGCCAGATCCTGATTTTGCGGCAGCAACGCATGCGAGATCAAAAAGATGTACTCGCCGTAATCATCCACTTTGGGCGTCTGATACCCCTCGTTCCCGCAGTCCTCAATCGAAAGAGGGTGGAACTGGAAGGTATCATGCAATACCGTCAGCAACTCCGCCTGGTCAGGACGGTCCAGCACCACCCATAGCAATCCCTGCCCGGAATCGCGAACCCGGCCAATTTCTGTCAGGCTTAAGCCGCGGGATTGCTGCTGTTCCGGTGAAAGGAAAAAAGATCGGATCATGGCATACTCCCTTCTTCGGCTCTTCTACCTACGGATGAACACAGGTATACCAGAAGATCAAATCTGCATCCTGCTCGACACCATTGACCAGCAAATTGCCCTGAGGATAGATCGCCGCCCCGCTGCGGCCAACGATCTCAAGAGCCGCACCAGCAGAATCCCCATCCACCAGAGCAAAGCGCATCCACAACTGTTTTTGCCCTTCAGGCAAAGCAAAACTCAGCGGAACCGACAGTTCCTTACTGTCACCCAAACCAGAAAGAGCAAATGTACTCTCCGCCAGCACCTGCTGTTTCTCGTCTAATACCTGCACCCGTGCCTGATCACCAACTTCTGCACTGATCGCTTGGATACGCAAACTCACTGCGTTCATCTGGTCGCATTCCGGAGTAAAACTTTGCATCACAGTATGTTCTGCGTCCACAGTGAACAAGGGAGGATGCTGGATATCCACATTTTTATACACCGGAAGACGGCACGGAGAAGCCGCGGTTACCGGATAGACACATTTTGTATAATAGGTCTGGTACAATCCCCACCCATAAGCCGCGACAGCACCAATATACAACGCCACTGCCAGCCAGACGGCCACAATACGTGCGCTTTTTTTCCAATCTACCCAACCCGCAAAAGCCAGAAAAACACTGGGAATAAAGGCAATGAAATAACGGCCGTTGGCCGCTATGGTTTGAACTCCCGGCTGAAAACTGTAGATGAATTGATAAGAACTGATCGCCAATAAACTGAGCACCCCTCCTACCAGAAGCAAAACCCTGCTACGCGGTGAAAATTTCGCCTCACGCTGGTCATAAAGATAGGCCAGCAGTATCGCCAGTGGGAACAACACATACGTAATCCAGGGTACCTTACCCACCCAGTATCCATAGACCCCCACCAAATCGTGGAAATAATTGCCCAACGACAATCCGATTCCACGCAAGAAATTGAGGATGAACTCGCCCAGATGATGGTAGATCACAATCAGTTTGCTCATCAAGGTTTCTGAAGAACCAGGAATCGGAGCAAAGAAAACTGCAAAAATGGCCCAGAAAACCGAAAGTGCCGTTGAAAATACTGCGCTTCCAGCAACCCACCAGGCATATTTTTTCGCAGCAAAGTGACATTGCCATAGAGCAATCAACAAGAAAAGCAAGAAAAAAGTGCCTGGTTTAACACAGCCTACCAGCAAAATCAGCACAGCCAGAACGGCTGTTTCTTTAGCATCAATTGCTCTATCACGCGCCACGATCAACTTGACCAGATAAGCAATAAAAAGCATCCCCACTGCATTGGTTAGCCCATCCGTGTTCAATGTGGCTGCCTGAAAAAGAGCCATTGGACTGAAAGCAATAATCAAAAAGAGAAGCCTGCCCAAAGGCAATTGCTTGTGTGCCAGATAGACCAAGCCAAAATACATCAAAAAACCGACCCAGCGCATCACGATCACCCCAGGAATGATCGGCCAATCAAAAACCCGCCAGAAGATACCCGCTACAACTGCCTGAGGAATA
>JAAZOQ010000440.1 GCA_012797695.1 Anaerolineaceae bacterium
AATTGGGCGCTGCTGCCTTTCAAGGTATGAATATGCGTCTTCAATTGATCCACGTTATTCGTGCGTAAATCAGCATGGATAGAATCCAGCATCTTTGGCGAATTCTTCAAATACATGTCGATCAAATCACGAGCCAGATCTGCCCCCTCATCCCCCATAAACTTGATGAATTCGTCCAACACATTTTCATCCACCAAAGGTGAAAGTGTCGTTGGCAGGGTTTCTGACAGGGTTACCATTTTTTCTTCTCCAATCCTCTTTCCAACATCTTTCGACAGAGTAAAATGAATATGAAGTGGATGTTAGGAATAAATTAATACTCGATAATGTATTTGTTATATTTTAGCACTTGATATTTCAGTTCTCACCCAACGATTTTGTAAAGAAGGTAAGCCTGAAATAACCGAATTAAAACAAAAAGCCGGTTTCCCGGCCAAATTTCTGATATTGCAACTAATCCTTTTGCGCCGGTGCTTCGTCTTTTTGTTCTTCTTTCAAAAGCGCCTCGATACGGGCGATCACCATATCCATAGCCACCTCATTCAGCCCACCTTCGGGGATAATCACGTCTGCGTAACGCTTGGAAGGCTCCACGAATTCCAGGTGCATGGGGCGGACAGTGCTGAGATACTGAGTGATCACATTCTCAGTGGTACGACCTCTTTCAGTAATATCGCGCTGCAAGCGGCGGATGAAACGCAAATCCGCGTCGGTATCCACAAAGATCTTGACATCGAATAGATCGCGCAGCTTCTTTTCGGCATAGATCAAAATGCCCTCGACCAGAATCACGCGCTGGGGCTTGACCGGGATAGTTTCCCCAGTACGACTATGATGGGTAAAATCATAGATCGGCAACTGGATCGTTTCCCAGTTCTTCAAACGCTGGATATGCTCCACCAACAAATCAGATTCCAGCGAATCGGGGTGGTCAAAGTTGACCTGGATGCGCTGATTCAAGGGAAGGTTGGTCAGATCACGATAATAGGCATCATGGGGCAAATAAGCAATGCGATGGCGCCCCACCCGATTCAAAACAATATTGGCAACCGTAGTCTTGCCGGAACCAGAACCGCCGGCAACACCAATTACGAGGGGAGTAGATTTATTACTGGACATGCCCTCATTATACTTTAGCGAAGACAATCTCTCTACCCAAGAGAGGTTTAATTTTTAAGAGAATCTGCATATAATGGAAAAATGCCCACATTAACTCTCCCTCAAATCGGAATTCTCGTACTGGTCATTGTTGGCCTGATCGTGTTAATGCGCCTGATCCAACCCAAACTGAGCCCGGCCGAACGCTATTTGCTGCACGAAATTCAGCGCAAAAGCCCACAGGTGGATAACATCCGGCTGTACATGTGGATCAAGATGATCGTACACCCGGTTACCCAGCCCAGTGATCTGGAATATCAAGAGCGTTTTCTGAGCGATGCTGAGCAAATGAAGGTCATTCTGGAGCAAATGCAAAGCTTTGGAGCTGCAATCTTGTATCCGTTGTTTGGGTTCGAGGCCATGAACTGGCGTCTGGCCCCCGAACAGCACGATCCGCTGTTCGAGCGCATTGCCGCGCTGCTGATCATTCGCCGCTTCCCGCATACGGCAGAGGTGATTGAGGATTTCGTCGCCAAAGGGCCTGATACCCTGACCCGGCAGTTCATCGAGAAGAACTCAAATGCCTTTCCCCCTCTGAGCACCATTCAGCAGCGTTACCTTCATAACCTGGCTGCAGTACTCCAGATCATGGTCACCACGCACCGCAACGAGTGGTGGCCCGGTACCAACCCGGCCATTCAGGAATGGGCTGAATCCACCCTGCGGCGGTTAGCCAAAACCAGTGCAGATATTGATGTCTCTTTTCTGGAAAAACAATCCAATTCTGAGCCAAAAGCAGAGTAAAATCACTGCGGAGCAACCAAGAAATTTCTCCCCTTAAAAGTAAAGAGCCACCGGTGGGAGTCGAACCCGCGACCCGCCGCTTACGAAGCGGCTGCTCTACCAACTGAGCTACGGTGGCATCATTTATCGGCGCAAATTATATCAGCACCCGCACTGAAAAGGCAAGGTTATTCCCATGAATATTGCGATGCTTTCTTACCATACCTGCCCGTTGGCCACACTGGGAGGGAAAGATACTGGCGGCATGAACGTTTATGTGGCCGAACTGACCCGCCACCTGGGCCAGTTGGGAATCCACGTGGACGTATTTACCCGCTCACAGGATGAGCACGTACCCCACGTGGTACATAGCCTGGGATACGGCAATCGGGTGGTGCACGTGCCCGCCGGGCCAGAAACTCCCCTGCCGAAACCCCAACTGGCGGAATACCTGCCTACTTTTGCCGAAGCCGTGGCCCGATTCTCACAAGAAAAGGGCATCCACTATGACTTGATCCACAGCCATTACTGGATGTCGGGAATTGCCGCGGAAACATTGAAGGCAAAATGGGATGTACCGGTGCTGCAGATGTTCCATACGTTGGGATTGATGAAAAACCAGATTGCTCAGTCTGACGAAGAACGGGAAGGCGAGTACCGCATCAACGGTGAGAAGCGGGTGATGCAAATCGCTGATAAGATCGTGGCCGCCACCCCGGCTGAAGAAAAGCAACTCAATTCCCTTTATCAGGTACCACCCGAGAAAATCGTGACAATTCCACCCGGCGTCGATACCGCCCGTTTCTACCCGATCTCACAGGACGAAGCCAAAGAAGCAATCAACATCACCTGCAAGAACCGGCTGCTGCTCTTCGTCGGCCGCATCGAACCACTAAAGGGATTGCCCAACCTGATCCGGGCCATCGACATGATCCGCAAAAGCGGCAACCCCATCAGCCAACACTACTGTCTGGTGGTCATCGGTGGGGAACCGGACGCTTCCCCTGATACCATGACCCAGGAAATGGCCCACGTCAAAAAGCTGTGCAAAGAACTGGGCGTAGAAAACCTGGTGATCTTTTTGGGCAAAAAAGCTCAGGAAACGCTGCCCTATTATTATTCGGCCGCTGACATCCTCATCATGCCCTCGTACTACGAATCCTTCGGGATGGTGGCACTGGAAGCCATGGCCTGCGGTACCCCAGTGATCGCCTCACAGGTAGGCGGGCTGCCTTTTCTGGTGCAGGACGGCGTGACCGGTTACGTTGTCCCCGGCGGAAGCGCGGAAGCCCTGGTGCCCCCCTTGCTCAAACTGATGAGCGACGCGGATACCCGACAACAAATGGGGAAACAAGCCTCAGAATACGCACTGCAATATTCCTGGGATCTGATCGCCCAGCGCATTGCCGCGGTCTACCGGCAATTGATTCCCAACGTCGATTAGAAATTCAACAAGAGAAAAAGAAGCGCGCCAAAAACCGTGACCGCCGAATAAACGCGGGTGTGTAATTCGCGGCTGCGGAAAATAATAATCACCAGCGCGATCACCCCAATAAAGCCGGCGATGTACCGCAAAGCGGAATAGCCAAAATTAAAAAAGGGCGACCAGTTGACCAGATAAGAGAAACCCTGTTGATAGAGTTTCTCGAGCCAGCAAATCAGCAAAACAGCCATGGCAGAACGCATGCCCAGGGGCATCATTTTTTTCCACAACAAGGCCACGATGATCAAAGTAGTCAGCCAGAGGATCATACCTGACATCTGAAAAAGCTGTAAATTGCCCAGTTCTGCCGTAAAACGGATCACCTGCCAGAAATACAGCCCGGCAGCCATCCCATGCCAGGCACGCTGCGGTTCAGAAGTACGTACGACAAAGATGCGGTGCAGCTCAAAAGCCCCCAGCGCCAGCAGCAGGAAAATGTACACCAGCATACCCGGGCGGCCAATGAAACTATGGATCGGAACAGTCAACAGGGTCGTCAGCGCGTAAAGCAGAAAGAGCTTAACCGCATTGCCGATGCCATCGGTGATCTTGCTGGCTGATTCCGTGATAAATCCATTCATGGCGCATCCCAGATGAACAAAATAACAGCAATCTGGCAATTTTACCCGCTTTTCAGGGATTTGCCGGTCTTATTTCCCCTTTTTGTTCAATTTATCGGCACTGGTGAGAATTTGCCGGCCATAACGCTCGTGAATCTCGTCCAGCGCGCACAGCAAGCGATGCTCCTTCTCAGTGGGGGTCTCGAAAAGGCTCAACTGACGGGTGTTATCGGTTAGGCTGGAAACCCCCACTCCGATCAGGCGAATCTTCTTATCATGATCCCAGTTTTCCAGAAAAAGGGACCA
>JAAZOQ010000074.1 GCA_012797695.1 Anaerolineaceae bacterium
AGGTCCAACGAATGATGGAAGGAAGTACCCATGAAGGGATCTCTTAAACGTTTGCTTGCCTTTTTGATTGCCTTGCTGGCGATTTTACTGGGCGTGGCTTCTCTTTTCAGCCGGTTCTCCTGGGGGGTAATGGCCCTCAGTCTGGGGCTGGCCCTGGCCGCGCTGGTCCAGAGCGACCGGCGACAATTCCGGGCCGATCCGGCGCGTCTGCACCGCCGCATCCGTCTCGACGTGGCTGGGCTGCTTCTTTCCACTGCCGCCGCTGTGCTGGCCGGGAGGGAGGTGCTCCGCCTCGTGCCGGAGAGTACTGCGTCCGCGGGGGGGAGCATTCTGCTGGCTCTGGTGCTCAGCTTCGTGGCGGGCTTTGCCGCCGCGGCCCTGGTGCAGTTCCTCTTCAGCCGGGCGGCACGCCGCGTTCTTCAGAAATAATTGTAGGCTCAGGCTGAGACAGCGGCCTAATTCAATGCCGCGGAGGAAATCTCCAGTAAGAAGATCTAAAAAAGACAGGAATAGCGAGCGTTACCCATATTTCCTGAAAAATTTCGTAAAATAACCTGATGGGAATAGGAATCTATGCTGCGCTGAAATATGGGGGAATGGCCTGGTCAGGTGCTATGCAAACAAAGCGGCCATTGGCCCAATGATATAATTTGCTTATGGCAAAAAAAACGAAACGTTCTCTCTGGATCATCCCTGGCCTGATTGTGCTGGCCGGGATCTTCCTGGCCCTGCCCCCGGTATGGAGCCGGGTGAGTTATCACGCTCAGGAACTTTACACCTCCCTTAAATACAAGATCTCACCGCCTGAAGACGCGGTTTTCGTTCCACAGACCTCTACCCCAGATCAAGTTGCTACTTCTGTGCAGCAAACCCTGCAGGCGTACACCACCGCGACCAGCGCTGCCACACCTACTCCGCTGGCACCCACGCTCTTCCCCACCAGCACCCCCATGGCCCTGCCCAGCTCGGCCCTGCTAACCGGGATCACCTCAGAAATGCAGGAATGGAATAACTGCGCTCCAACTACTCTTTCGATGTACCTGTCTTACTGGCAGTGGTCTGGTAATCAAGAGGATATTGCTCCCATCGTCAAGCCCAACAACCGGGATAAGAACGTCATGCCCTACGAACTGCAGGATTACGTCGAGAATAACACCTCCTATCAGGCCATCGTGCGCATTGGCGGGGATATGCAAACGCTGAAAGCGCTGGTCAATGCCGGCATCCCGGTCATGGTCGAGAAAGGTTTTTACATTCCTTCGACCACGGCCAATCCCAACGAAGGCTGGATGGGGCATTACGAACTGGTCATGGGATATGATGATGCTCAGGGCGTCTTCTTTACCCACGATTCTTACCTGCCGCTTATTGCAGGAGATGCCATCGCCAAGGACCTGGCCTTTACTTATAATGCCAGCCAGAAGACTTTTGATATTCCCTATACCGATTTCTACGAAGACTGGCGCGCTTTCAACTACGTCTTTCTGGTGGTCTATCCGGCCACTAAACAAAATGACGTGATGAATTTGTTAGGTCCGTGGGGCGACGAAACCACCGCCTTCCAGATTGCACACGACCGCGCTATAAGCGAAACGCAGACACTAACCTCGCCGTACGATCAATTCTTCGCCTGGTTCAATCTGGGCAGCAGCCTGGTCAAGCAAAACGATTTCAGCGGTGCGGCCGCAGCCTACGATCAGGCCTATACGATTTATCCCAACATCGATAGTGAACACCGGCCCTGGCGCATGATCTGGTACCAGACCGGGCCCTATTATGCTTATTATTACAGCGGCCGCTACAGTGACGTGATCAACCTGGCTACCACCACGCTGAACGCCATGAGCGAACCGATCCTGGAAGAAAGCTACTACTGGCGCGCGCTGGCCGAACTCAAGACCAATGATTCCACGGATGCCATTCTGGATTTGCGCAAGAGCCTCGAAGTACATCCGGGGTTTGGCCCCAGTGAGTCCATGCTGCAACAAATGGGGATTGCGAACTAGCGAAATGTCCACACTCAAACTGCTGCATTTTGCGGATGCCCACATCGATATTGTCACCCACGGACGCCATGACCCGGCAACGGGGCTGCCCGTACGTGTGCTCGATTTCTTGAAAGCGCTCGATACCATCGTGGAGACGGCCATCGACGAAAAAGTCGATCTGGTGATCTTTGCGGGCGACGCCTATAAAGACCGCACCCCAGCCCCCACCTTCCAGCGGGAATGGGGCCGGCGCATCATGCGTCTCTCAGCAGCGGGCATCCCCACGCTGCTGCTGGTCGGCAATCACGACATCAGCCCAGCCACCGGACGTGCCCATACCCTGCAGGAATTCTCCACCTTGCAAGTGCCGCACGTGACCGTCATCGATAAGCCCTGTTTTCTGCATCCGAAGGAACTCGAGGGCCTGCCTTTGCAAGTCATCGGCCTGCCCTGGGTGTTTCGTTCCAATCTGATGGCGTCTCTGGAACTTTCTGGCGAAGACCCCGACCGCATCAACCGCGAGATCGAAGACCGCATCAGCGACATTCTGAATCAATGGCTGGAGGAACTTGACCCCATGCTGCCAACAGTGCTGACCGCACATGGATCGGTGCAGGGCGCGCAGTACGGCAATGAACGCGCCGTCATGCTGGGACGTGATCTGATCCTGCCCGGCAGCCTCATCAAAGATCCGCGCCTCGATTACGTCGCCCTTGGCCACATCCACAAAGCTCAGGATGTCAACAAAGGCAGCTACCCCCCTGTAGTCTATCCGGGTTCGATCGAACGCGTCGATTTCGGCGAGGTCAATGACGAGAAATTCTTTTCGCTGGTCAGCCTTGAAAAGGGCAAAACCACCTTCAAGTTCTGCCCGCTGCCGGGAAGGCGCTTCGTAGATCGCGCTATTAAGATCGGTGCTGATGACGACGTCATGGAGAAAATCAATCAGGGCTTCCCTGCAAAAGAAGAGATTGCTGCCGCCGTTTTTCGCCTGAGCCTGGAATATCCACGCAACCTGGAGCCCCTCATCGACGAGGCCGCCTTGCGGGCACGCGCTGCCGCGGCTTTCGACTTTCATCTGCTGCGCCGGCCTGTGGAAGCCTCACGGCTGCGGCTGCCCGCGGATGAATCCATTGCCAGCCTGGACCCGCTGAAAATGCTGGAACTGTACTGGGACACCACGAATCAAACCGCGTTGAATACGCCTGAAACGAAACAACTGGCAGCTTCGATCATCGAATCTGCCACGACCGGTACTTCTGCCGAGGAAGAGTAAATGAACCTTTTTCTGGAAATCCTGCTGATCCTGGTACTGATCTTAATCAACGGCTTCTTCTCCATGTCAGAGATCGCATTGGTTTCGGCGCGCAAAGTACGCCTGGAACAACGCATCGAAGAGGGAGATAAAGGTGCCGCGGCTGCCCTGGATCTCACCCAATCCACCAACCGTTTTCTCTCTTCGGTGCAAATCGGCATCACCCTGGTCTCCATGTTCACCGGTGCTCTGGGCGGCGCCACCCTGGCCGATCAACTCGCCAAACCTCTGGCCGCGATCCCCTGGCTGGCCCCCTATGCCGGCGGCGTCGCACTGGTCACCGTGGTCTTGCTGACCACTTACTTCTCCCTCGTCATCGGTGAATTGATCCCGAAACGGTTGGGCCTGAATGACCCCGAACGCATTGCTGCCCGCGTGGCCGGATTCATGACCTTCTTCTCAAAGATCTCGGCCCCGATCATCCATCTGCTCACCACCTCCACCGATCTGGGGCTGCGCCTGCTGGGGGTCGCCCCCAACCAGGAGCCCCCGATCACCGAAGACGAGATCAAGGGACTGGTCGAGGAAGGCACGCAGGTTGGCGTCTTTGAAGAGACCGAGCAGGATATGATCGAAGGCGTTTTCCGCCTCAACGACCGGCTCATCAACGCCATCATGACCCCACGCACTGAGATCGAATGGCTCGACCTGCAGGATCCGTCACAGTTACTGCTCGATCAGGTCATGCAAAGCAGTCACTCGCGCTTCCCGGTAGCAGACGGCTCGCTGGATCAGGTCATTGGCATTCTCAACGCCAAGGATCTGCTGGAACAGCACCTGACCCACCAGACTTTCGACTTACCCACCCTGGTACAGCAGCCTCTCTTCGTCCCGGAAAACACACCGGCCTCGCGGGTACTCGAACTGGTACGCCAGTCGGGCGTACACGAAGCCCTGGTGATCGACGAATATGGCGGATTGCTGGGCATGGTCACCCTCTTCGACGTGCTTGAGGCCATTGTCGGCGAGTTACCCGCTCAGGACGAACCCTCCGAGCCGGAAGTGCTGCGCCGTGAAGACGGTTCTTACCTGCTCGACGGGTTGCTGCCCATCGATGAACTCAAGGACCTCTTCGATCTGGACGAATTACCCGAAGAAGAAAAGATCGGCTATCAAACCCTGGGCGGGTTCATCATGAATCAGCTGGGTAACATCCCCAGCACCGGGCAAAAATTCCAGTATCAAAATCTCACCTTCGAAGTGATGGATATGGATGGCCGGCGCGTGGACAAAGTGCTGGTCACCCCGCAGCTCCAACCAGACGCTGAACCTGAGGCACAGGAGTAGCCGCGTGATTCCGATTCGCCTGCATCTGAGCGGCTTTCTCTCTTACCTCGACCCCGTGGACGTGGATTTCGAGGCGTTCGATCTGGCCTGTATCTCGGGGCAGAACGGCGCCGGCAAATCTTCGCTGTTGGACGGTATTACCTGGGCCCTCTTTGGTGAAGCTCGCAAACGCGACGACAGCCTCATCAATTCCGCTGCCGATGCCGCCGAGGTCATCTTCACCTTCGATTATGAAGACAGTCGCTATCGCGTGCAGCGTTCCAAACCGCGCGGCAAAACCACCCTGCTTGAATTCTCGCAGCGTGACGCGGAGGGTAACTGGCATCCGCTCACTGAGGCCACCCTGCGCGCCACCGAGCAGCGCATTGTCAATACCCTGCGCCTGGATTACGAGACCTTCACCAACGCTTCCTTCTTTTTGCAGGGGAAGGCCGATCAATTTACTCAGCAAAACCCCACCGACCGTAAACGCATCCTGTCGAACATGCTGGGACTGGAAGTCTGGGAAACCTACAAAGAAGAAGCGGCCCGCCGGCGTCGCCTGGCCGAAAACCAGGAGGCTTTGCTGGAAGGGCAGATCGTCAACATCGAAGAAGAATTGAATCAGGAAGACGAACGCAAAACGCTGCTGGCCCAGGCTGAAGCCGAATACGATACTGAGAAAGCCCGGCTGGATGCGAAAAAAGCCTCCCTTGACCAGGTACGCCTCGTCCATGAGGGGATCGAACGCGAACGACAGCAAATCGAACGCCAGCAGGCCGAAATTTTGCGGCAGCGACAAACTCTCGAAGCCCAGGTCCGCACCCTGCAGGAACGTCAGCAGGAACGCACCCAATTACAGGAACAACTGTCTCAGGCCACAGAAATCGATGCCGCAGTCGCGCAATGGCAGAAAGATCAGCAAGCTCTCGAAGCCTATGAGCAGCAATCCGCCCGCGCCCAGGAACTGCAGGCGCAGCGGCAGCCGCCATTACGCGAGATTGCGGCCGAACAGGCCCGGCTGGAAACTCAGTTGCAGCAATTACAGACCAGTGAAAAGAACGCGGCCCAGATGCGCCTCGATCTGGCCGCCCACCGGCAAAACTTCGAGAAGCTGCAGCAAAACGCGGCACAATTAAGTGAGACCCTCAGCAGCCGCGAGACGCTCGAAGCGGACCGGCTAGCGCTGAGCGAACAGCGGGGACAGGCAAAAGCCGAAAACCAGACGCTGATGGCCGAAATGAAAGAGCTTCGCGAGCGTATCGATGCGCTGGCGGTGGTCAAAGAAGCAGTTTGCCCCCTGTGCGGGCAGCCCCTGGCTGAACCCGAGCGCGTTGCCCTGCTGACCGATCTGGAAACCAATGGAAAAGAAAAAGGCGACGCTTTTCGTAAAAATGAAAAACTGATCGCGGACTGTGAGACCCGTTATCGAGAACTGGAAAATCGCCTGCACTCTCTGGCCGCCCAGGAACCCGAACTCAAACGGCTGAACAGCCAGACAGCGGCCCTTGAACATGAACTCAACCTGATCAGCAGCGCCCTGCAGGAATGGGAAGAACACGGGCCCAGCGAATTGCAGCAGGCAGCCGCCGCGCTGGCCAACCAGACTTTTGCGCCGGCTGCGCGGCAAACGCTGGCCGCGCTCGACGATCAGCTTAAACAACTTGGCTACGACGCCGCAGCCCACTCCGCCCTGCGCGAACGCGAAAAGGCCGGCCGGGCCAGCCGCGACGCCCAGCTCACCCTCGAAAAAGCGCGCGCCCGTCTGGAACCCCTGCAGCGTGAAATCGAGCAAACCCTGGCCAGTTGTACGGAGCAAGAAAAACACCTGGATGAACTGGCCCGCGAGATCAGCAAACAGCAAGCCACCCTCCAGGACAAAACCGCAAACCTGCCTGATCTGACCATCCTCGAAAACGAAACTTTCGCCCAGCAGGAAAAGGTCAATCAATTGCTGCAAATTGCGGCCAACCGACGCAGCCAGGTGCAGGTTCTGGATACATTGCGGCAGCAAAAAGCACAACTGACCCAGAAAAAGAGTGCCAACGCTGAAGAGATCACCCGCCTCAAACAACTCGAAAAAGCCTTCGGCAAAGACGGCATCCCGGCACTGCTCATTGAGCGCTCTCTGCCTGAGATCGAGAGCGACGCCAACGAACTGCTGGACCGCCTTTCTGACGGCAACATGTCGGTACACTTCGAAACGCGCCGCGAATTCAAAGATAAGAAGCGCGAAGACAAGAAAGAAACGCTTGACATCATCATCCACGACGGCAGCGGCGACCGTGATTACGAACTCTTTTCGGGAGGCGAAGCTTTCCGCATCAATTTTGCCATCCGACTGGCACTCAGCCGCATGCTGGCGCGCCGTGCCGGTGCCCGCCTGCAAACCCTGGTCATCGACGAAGGTTTTGGCAGCCAGGACGCTGAAGGCCGGCAGCATCTGATCGAAGCCATCAACAGTGTGCGCGGCAATTTTGCCAAGATACTGGTCATTACCCACATGGAAGAACTCAAAGACGCCTTTTCAGCACGCATTGAGGTCAGCAAGACAGAACGCGGATCACGAGTACAGGTGGTAGCCGCATGAGCCTGATCCCGGTACGAATAGGGTTACAGCAGCGGGTGCTGCCGGAATACCGGGCCCCTTTGTTCGAACTGCTGGCAGATTCCTGCCCGCAGGGATTGGGCGTATTCGCCGGCCCCGCCCGCCCCGAAGAATCCATTGCAACGTTCACCCAACTGGAACATGCCGTGTACTTCCCGGCCAAAAATGTCCATTTGCTGCGCGGATCACTTTATGCTCTGCTGCAGCCCACTTTCCGCTCCTGGCTGGAGATCTGGGACCCCGAAGCTCTGATCGTCGAGGCCAATCCCCGCTATTTGAGCACCCCCGCCGCCATCCGCTGGATGCACCAGCATCACCACCCCGTCATCGGCTGGGGACTGGGAGCTCCGGCTGCGCGCGGCCCGGAAGCTAACCTGCGCCGGCGTTTTTTGCAATCTCTAGACGCGGTCGTAGCTTATTCCCACACCGGCGCTGAACAATATGCCGCTGCCGGTATTACACCCGAGCGTATCTTCGTTGCTCCCAACGCAGTGGCTCCCCGGCCTGCTCACGGTCCGGTAAAACGGCCCGCGCAATTCCGCGAGGGGCAGCCTACCGTGCTCTTCATCGGACGGCTGCAGGCCCGCAAGCGTCTGGATGAATTGATTGCGGCCTGTGCCGCTCTGCCCGGAACCCTGCAGCCGCGTCTAGTTCTCGTCGGTGACGGCCCGGAGCGGGACTCTCTGCAGCTTCTGGCCAGGCAACTCTACCCCGAAACGATCTTCACCGGCGCCAAACATGGTGCCGAACTGGAGCCTTATTTCGCGGAAGCTGATCTCTTCGTCCTGCCCGGCACTGGCGGATTGGCCGTGCAGCAAGCCATGGCCCACAGCCTGCCTGTGCTGGTCGGTGAAGCCGACGGCACCCAGAGCGAACTGGTCCGTCCCGAAAACGGCTGGCTGCTGCCCGACGGGTCACGCAATACGCTGGTCCAGACCCTGCGCCAGGCGCTGTCTTCCGCGGCCCGCCTGCGTGAAATGGGAGAAGCTTCTTACCGCATCGTCGATCAGGAAGTCAACCTGGAAAAGATGGTCGAGGTTTTCTGTAACGCGGTCAATTTCGCCCTGCGCACCTGATCACAGCCGCCAGTACTCGCCCCCGCCCCCTTCGCGGCCCATCAACTTATACTCCACCAGACTGCGGCGCAAAAAGGCCGTATCCGCATTGTAGCGTTTGAGAATCTCATTCAACTCGCGCTCCGAATAACGTTTGCCCGGCTCGAAAGCCTGCAGCACGTAGTTCAGCAGCACCAGCAGCTTCTTCTCCTTTTCGGGGAAGGCTTTGATGCGCCCCTCACTGTCGGTAAAAGCCGTCATCACTTTGCGCTCGAAGAGATCATCGCCTACCGAATTGGAAAGCTGGGGCAGCATCTCTTCATGGGTCAACTGAGCCGACATTTCTTTCAGTGTTTCGGTCTGCAGACGATAGCGAAAATAATGGCCCTCTGCCCGGGCCGAAACCAGGCCCGCTTTCGAAAGGCGGGCCAGGTGATGTGAAGTGGTCGAGACTCCCAACCCCAGAGTTTCGGCCAGTTCTTCTACCCCGTACTCACGCTGGGCCAGCAAGCCCACGATCTTCAAGCGCTGTTCGTCCGCCAGCGCCTTGAAAAAGGTCAGCAATTTCTCATTGAATTCCGCATCAGTCATTTCGTTAATCCTTATATCATTTCTATATTTGTAGAAATGATTTTATCAGATTCGACAATTAATACAACCCCCAATCCGGATCAATTCAGTTAAAATGAGGGTATGCACATTCTTCTTGTCGCCGATGGCCGCAGCCCCATCACCCAACGCTGGATCGCGATGCTGGCACCCCTGGAGGCACGCATCAGCCTGATCTCGACCTATCCCTGCCGCCCCATCCCAGGCACCGATCTGGTCGGGGTGATGCCGGTTGCCTTTGCTCGTTTTTCAGGCAGTCAGGCGGGCGGAGCAGCCCCAGCGCGCTCACACAAGGGGCTAATCTCACACGTGCGCCCGCTGGCCGCGCAACTGCGTCACTGGCTGGGGCCCTGGACGCTGCCCTTCTACGAGCGCCAATTTACCGAGCTGGTCCGCGACCTGCACCCGGATGTGGTGCATGCCCTGCGTCTCCCCTTTGAGGGCATGCTGGCAGTGGCCACCCCGCGGGATATTCCGCTGATCGTCTCGACCTGGGGCAATGATCTGACCCTGCATGCCCCAGCCAGCCCGCGCATGGGGCAGTTGACCCGGCGGGTGCTGCACCGCGCTGACGCGCTCTTTTCGGATACCCCACGCGATGCCGAACTGGCCGTGCACTGGGGGTTCGCCGAACAAAAACCCCGCCTGGTCGTACCCGGCAACGGTGGGCTCGATCTCAGCGAATTCGATGCCACCATCCGCGGAATTTCACGTGCCACCCCACCGCAGATCATTGATCCGCGTGGCTTGCGCGCCTACGTGCGCTCGGATACCTTTTTTCAGGCCATTCCGCTGGTGCTGCAAAAATACCCGCAGGTACGCTTTTTGTGCACGTCCATGCAGGGGCAAAAAGAAGCACTGGAATGGGTTGAAAAACTGGGCATTGGCGCCAACGTCACCCTGCTGCCGCTCTTGAGCCAGACGGAACTATGGGCAGAATTCGCCCGTGCCACCGCCTCCGTGTCGATCAGCACCCATGACGGCACCCCCAACTCGTTGCTTGAGGCCATGGCCGCTGGCTGTCTGCCCATCTGCGGCGACATCGACTCCATCCGCGACTGGATCAAACCTGGCGAAAACGGTCTGCTGGTACGCCAGGATGATGCCCAGGCGCTGGCCCAGGCCATCCTGACGGCCATTGAAAACGCGCCGCTACGCCATCAGGCCGCCCACACCAACCGGCACATCATCGAGGAACGCGCTTCACTGAGCCAGACGCGCAGCCAAATCTTCGCTTTCTATTCCCAATTCGATACACAAAAATAAATCCCTTACCTTGTTCACGGTAAGGGATTCTGAATTGAATTCGCTTATTTACGTCCGCCGACGTAGCCTTGCGCCTGATACTGCTGGAAAAAACGTCCCCAATCCGTAGTTTCCCGCCAGTGTTCGTAAACGTGACTTTCTTTGAGCGGCCAATGCACGACATCATGGTTGATGGCCGACACCGCGATAGGGATGTTGACCAGAAAAGTGTGCATGATCAATTTCTGCAAGAACTTGGTAGGCCCGTACCAGGCCAGCCAACCCAGCGATTTCTGCAGGCTGTGGCCTACGTGAAAATGCCAGTTTTCATTGGAAACGTCATCCCCCACCAGCTCAATCTCGCGCGGATCACCCACGCCCAGCCCTTGATCGTGGCCCAGGCGAATGTACTTGATCGACATCGGATCGAAGCCCATCAATTTGGCCGCCACCGCATCGATGGCTACCTGATCTTCAGAGGCCAAAATGACATTCTTCACCTCAGGGGTCATCGTGCGCGGACCGGGACCATTCCCGGCAGTCGTACCATCCATCACGGCAAACAGCCCGGTATGGATCTCTTTCTGAATGGCCAACAGATCGATGATGGTCTCGTGAATCCAGGAATGGGTGTAATGGCGGTACTTGGTCAGCAAACCGCCGAAAGCATTCTTGACGGCGCCCGTGGTGGTGGTATAGATATGGCATTTGGCCGTAGGCAGATGCACCATGTTCTTCCCGACAAAGTAATCGGGGATGTAAATCCCCTCGGGATAAATATGATCGAGGGCATTCATCTTGGCCTTGGGCTTGTACTCAATCCAGGTCATATCTTTGGGCTCGAAATTGTACTTGACCGGAATGTTGTAATGCTTGAAGATGGGTACGTAACCGTTAAGATCTTCCCCTTTATAAGCGTTGGTCACCACCGTCTGGTTCTGCACGCAGACAATATCTTTAAAGCCATTGTCCTGCAAGGCCAGAATGGTACCTTCCAACTGCCAGGGGGTCGTATTCGCGCTGGGCATCGGGAAATGCCAGGAAATGTTGTCCTTGAGGATCGTCGTCGCCGAGGGATCCAGGGCTTTCGGCCCATCGGCCAACTCAAACAGGCGCTCATAATCCTGCAGAACAGTTGCTGGGGTGGTACGTAAAACTGCGACTTTTGCTTTCGCCATGATCTTTCCTTTTATAGTTTATACTGGGTCGATTATACCCAAAAAGTGCGATTCCGTTCAGCGCGAGCAGGCCCCCCGCGAATAGACCTGGGCCACCTCATCGGCATACAGACGGCACCACTGCGTGGACTGATCGAGAACAATGATCAATTTGGGCTGCTCCGCGGTAGAAACCAGGAGCAGGTTGGCCCCAGTACGGTCGAGCGCTGTCTGCCAATCCCAGGCAGCCGTGGTGATCTCGCGGTAATCCTGCCACATCGCGGTGGGGAAGGGAAACACCCGCGAGTCGATCCACACCGGGCGTTCGGGCAGAGCAAACTCAAGATAACTGGCCATGCCCATCTCAGCAAACAACGGTCCAGGCAGATCGGGGTGCTGCTGCAGCCAGACCACCGCGGCCTCAGGCGTGTTGGACGTGGTCACAGGTGCCTGTGGCCACCATTTTTCACGCAGCCCCGGCAAAAAGGCCAGCGTGGAAGCCATAAAAAGCAATGGCAGGGCCAGGTTCAGAGCAAAGTTTTCCGCCCGTGAAGAAGGCAGGTATTTTTCTTCCCACGGGGCCAGCATCTGTGCGGTCAGCACCGTCAAAATCAGGATGAACCAAATGCCATAACGCAGCCCCCACAGTGCCAGGAAACCGAACCCGGTAAACCAGCACCACTCCAACGCCGATAGTTTCTTGGGAGAGAAAACTGCCAGCAACGGATAAAGAAGCAGCCACAAGAAGAAAAGGTTCATCTGCCAACCCTGATTGACTGGCGGAGACCATTCCTGCGAGAACTGCTGATTCGACGGAGAAACCAGGAGCTGCACGATGTAATCATAAGTATGACCGCCGCGTGGATTGACCAGCAGAGCAAGCAGTACCGCCAGCGTTACCCAGAGCAATTGTTTGCGATCCCCGCTGCCAAAGACCAGAGCCGCAGCGATGAGAGCCAGCAGAATCACAAAAGAAGCGTGCAGATTGCCCCAGAGGAACGCCAGCACCGGCAGTGCCCAGACCGTTTTCGTCCTGCCCGTTTGCCAACGGTAAAGGATCCAGATAGCAGCGGCGAAAAGGGGATAAGTCAGCAACTGCGGCCGAATCGACCAGTTATTGCAGGAAGCCAGCACTGCCAGCAAAGTCACCAGAGCCGCGCCGACGCGCCCGGCGCCAGTTTGGCGCGCAGTGAACCAAACAAAGGTATAGGTAACCGCCACGATCAATCCGCGCAGCAGCACGGTCAGGGTCAGTCCACCCCAATGATAAAGAAGCCAGAACAGCACGGAGGCGCCCCAGGAGTGATAATAGATTGCCTGACCAAAAATGGAGTAGGTGAAGCTATCCGTAGCCGGAATCGCGCCAGTGGCCAGGGTTTGCTGACCAACGCGCACATACCACCAGTAATCCTCAGGAACCACCGGCAAAAGAAAGGCAATGCAAAGCGCAATCAACAATACCAGGCCAAACCAGAGAAAACTGCCATCCTGAATATATTTTTTCCAGAGCATACGTTAATGATAACCCGGAATCTTTTTCGCAGAAATAAATCTGGGGAGGAATTACCCCAAAATAACAATATTGAGGATAATTAAGCCATGACTGACTTACAAGATCGCTTACGTGGAATTGCCGTGGGAGCCGCGGTGGGAGATGCCCTGGGGATGCCGTTAGAGTTTCATCCGCCGCGGGCTGAATACGAGCGGGTCAGTGAAATGCTCGACGGCCCCTTACCGGCTGGCTGTTTTACCGATGATACTGAAATGGCGCTGGCGCTGGCTGAATCCCTGCTGGCCGCCTCACCGCTGGACGCTCACGATCTGATCGGACGCTTCGTGATCTGGTACCGCAGCCACCCTGAAGACATTGGCATTCATACCTCTGCGGTACTCGCCAAAATCGATGCTGGCGTCCCGGTTACAGAAGCCGTCCGTCAGGTACAGGCACTGGAGCCTGACTCGGCGGGCAATGGCAGTCTGATGCGGGCCTGGCCGATTGCCATTGCCCGCCACAACAATGAAAGCCTGCTGGCAGCAGAAACACACATCCAGAGCGAGATCACTCATGCCCATCCCGATTGTACCAACGGCAGCCTGCTCTTCAACCTGATCCTTTATCATTTGCTGCACAGCAGTGAGCATTCCACAGATGCTGCGCTGCGCCTGGCCATCACCCGGGCCGTTGATCAGGTTTCTCTGGGGGAAGATTTCGCGGTCGTCGTCAACCTGGCCCCACTGCGTCAGGCCGTCGATCTGAAGAATAGCGGCTGGGTCTGTCATACCATCGAAAGCGCGTTATGGGCCGTTCAAACCACCCGTTCTTTCGAAGAAGCCCTGGTGCGGGTCGTCAACCTGGGCAACGACGCCGATACTGCCGGGGCAGTGGCCGGCGCCATTGCTGGCGCACTCTACGGGCTCTCACACATTCCGCAGCGCTGGCGGCAGGCGGTGCACGGGGAATACCCCATCCGCACAGGGAAGTTGTGGTTCGAGCAGGATTTCATTCAACTGGCTGATCGCCTGGCCGCGTTGGAATAGAGGAAAAGCACAATTCATTTTGACGGCAAATTTTTCCTGCGCTATACTATCTGTGTCTGTTACGTTGGATAATTCAATCCCCATGAGGAGGAAAGGTCTGTATGGCCCCAGAAAGTTCGTTTAAGCTGACTTATGCGACGATGTTCAACCCGCCAGAAGAACTGCACCAACGATTCGATGAAGCGCTGGCACGGTTGAAAGCGAATTTTGGCAAAGAATACGGCATGATCATCGATGGCAAAGACGTCTTTGCCCAAGAAAAGATCGAAAACCGCTTCCCGGCGGATACGGATGTCGTGATTGGCGTTTTCCAGAAAGGCAGCGCCGAGGATGCCAAATCAGCCCTTGCCGCCGCGCGCAAGGCTTTTCCGGGCTGGAGTCACACCCCCTGGCAAAAACGCATTGAATTGCTGCGCAAGGCTGCCTCTCTCATGGATGAGCGCATCTATGATATCGGCGCTGCCATGGCCATGGAAGTGGGCAAGAACCGCATGGAAGCTCTCGGTGACGTAGCCGAGACCATCGCCCTTTTCCGCTATGCCTGCCAGCGCATGGAAGAAACCAATGGCTTCGAAGCCGAAATGGGTGCCGATCCGCTGGTGGGATTCGTCAGCACCAATAAATCCGTTTTGCGCCCCTACGGTGTCTGGCTGGTGATCAGCCCCTTCAACTTCCCGGCGGCCCTTTCGGGCGGCCCGGCGGCCTCGGCCCTCGCGGCGGGCAACACCGTGGTACTCAAACCGGCCTCGGATACCCCCATGACCAGCCGCCTGCTGGCCGAATGTCTGCGCGACGCGGGCGTCCCGGCTGGCGTGGTCAACTACGTGACCGGCCCGGGTTCCTCTGTGGGACAAACCTTGATCGACAGCCCCGAAGTAGATGGGGTAACCTTCACCGGTTCTTATGACGTGGGCATGAAAATCTACCGCGATTTTGGCACCAGCCGCTGGGTACGCCCCACTATTCTGGAACTGGGCGGCAAGAATCCGGTCATCGTCTCGCGCCACGCGGATCTCGAAACCGCCGCGACCGGCATCGTACGTTCCGCCTTCGGCCTGCAGGGGCAGAAATGCTCCGCTGCCAGCCGCATCTACATCGAGGCACCTCTCTACGACAAACTGGTTGCCCGCATCGTGGAAATGACCGAAGCTCTCAAGATCGGTGATCCCACCGACCGTGCCAACATGCTGGGCCCAGTCGTCAATAAGAGCAGTTACAAAGATTACCAGAATTTCGTCAGTGAACTCAAAGAATCCGGCAAGATTCTAACCGGCGGCAAAGTCCTCACCGACGGAGCTTACAGCAAGGGTTACTTCTGCGCGCCAACCGTGGCGGAACTGCCCTTGAACCACCGGCTGTGGAAACACGAGATGTTCGTCCCGATCACCACAGTTGCCAAGGTGAACAGCCTGGATGAGGCCATGAAACTGGCCAACGATGTGGAATACGGCTTGACCTCAGGCTTCTACGGCAGTGACGAAGAAGCGGACTGGTTCTTCGACAAGATCGAAGCCGGCGTCAACTACAGCAACCGCGCGCAGGGCGCCACCACAGGGGCCTGGCCGGGCTTCCAACCCTTCGGCGGCTGGAAAGGCTCTGGCTCGAGCGGCAAGAACGCGGGCGGCCTGCACTATCTGCAGCTCTACATGCACGAACAAATCTACACACGCGTACGCAAAGCGTAGCACTCACGAAACCCGGTTTGAGAAAACCGGGTTTTTTGAATAGGTGAAAAGATGTCGAAACTATGCACCCTTTCTGAAGCCATTCAACACTACGTCCACGACGGCGACACGGTTTACTGCGCCGGGTTCACCCATCTGATCCCATTTGCCGCCGGGCACGAGATCATTCGCCAGGGACGGCGCAATCTGACCCTGGCCCGCGCTACTCCTGACCTGATCTACGATCAGATGGTGGCCGCCGGCTGCGCCAAAAAGCTGATCTTCTCTTACATCGGCAACCCGGGGGTAGGATCGCTGCGCATCGTCCGCCAGCAGATCGAGGCAGGCCAGCTGGAATGGGAAGAGTACTCCCATTTTGGTATGATCTCGCGCCTGCAGGCGGGGGCAGCCGGGTTACCTTTCATCCCGATGAATCAGACAGCCGCCACCGATCTGGAGCGGAATAACCCCAACATCCGGCGGGTAATCGATCCGTACAGCGGGGTAGAGGTCATCACGGTACCGCCGCTGCACCCGGATGTGGCCATCATCCACGTCCAGCGCGCGGACGCCAATGGCAATTCTCACATCTGGGGGATCATCGGCGAACAGAAGGAAGTCGCTTTTGCAGCCAAACACGTAATCATTACCGCTGAAGAGATCGTGGATGAGGCAGTCATCCGTTCCGACCCGAACCGCACGCTCATCCCGGAACTGATCGTATCGGCAGTATGCCATGTACCGCACTGCGCCCATCCCTCATATACGCAGGGCTATTATGACCGCGACAACGTCTTCTATCTCAACTGGGATAAGATCAGCGAAGACCCGGCCACAGTAAAAACCTGGTTGGAAGAATGGGTCTACGGCGTCAAGGATGCAGAAGAATACTGGCAAAAACTTGGCGAGGATACCCACCGCCGTCTGGCGGTCCGTTCCAAGCCAGCCGCTCCAGTCGACTATGGAGAATATTAATACTTGTCCACGAATTTCACGAATTCTCTCGAAAAAAGGAAAAACATTAACCCTGGCCTCCTTTACCAAGAAGAGGTTTACCAGATCATTGCCTGCGCCCTGGAAGTACACAAGACACTAGGAGCCGGTTTTCTGGAGGCCGTATATCAGGAAGCCCTGGAGCGTGAATTCGTGGATCATAATATTCCGTTCGAGTCACAAAAGCCATTGAGAATTCTTTACAAAGGGAGCTATCTAGAGAAACAATATCAGGCTGACTTTGTCCTCTTTGGAAAAATCATTCTGGAGATCAAAGCAATCGATAATTTAGACTCAAATCATCTGGCACAGGTATTGAACTATTTAAAAGTCACTCAATTTCACTTGGGATTGCTCGTCAATTTTGGTGCCAGAAGTCTGGAATGGAAAAGGGTTGTTTCGTGATAATTCGTGAAATTCGTGGATGGAATTATGGAATCTTATACTTCTTCTGAACTGATGTGCATCAACGCGGCACGGCTGCTGCGCGACGGGGACGTGGTGTTCGTGGGGGTGGGTTTGCCCAACCTGGCCTGCAATCTGGCCCGGCGCACCCACGCACCGCATCTGCAGATGATCTATGAGGCCGGGGTGATCGGAGCCCGCCCAGCGCGGCTGCCACTCTCGATTGGGGATCCTACCCTGGTCAGTGGGGCTGCGTCGGTATGCAGCATGTACGACATCTTTACCCTTTATCTGCAGCGCGGCAACGTGGATGTGGGCTTCTTGGGCGGGGCACAGATCGACCGCTACGCCAACATCAACGCCACCGTCATCGGAGACTATGCGCATCCCAAGGTGCGTCTGCCCGGATCAGGGGGATCGCAGGAGATGGCTGCCTGGGCCAATCGCTGCTACATCATGACGCCGCACCAAAAGCGCCGCTTCCCTGAAAAGGTGGATTTCTGCACTTCGGCCGGCTTCCTCAACGGACGCGCCCAGCGCCAGGCTGCCGGCGTCCGCGGTGGTGGCCCGCTGGTAGTGGTCACCAATCTAGGGCTGCTCGAGCCCGATGAGAACGGAGAACTGACACTCACCGCCCTGCATGAAGGCTGCACCATCGAACAGGTACAAGAAAATACCGGCTGGCCGATCAAAATCGCCAGCGAATTGCGCCGCACCGAACCAGTCAGTGAAAATGAGTTACACTTATTACGCAATGAACTTGATCCAGAAGGAATCTATTTGAAAGGTTAATTGAATGGCAAAGTCAATCGAGGTCCTCACCACCATCCCCTTCCCTGAGAGCGTGATGCAGCGTCTGCGCGAAGTCACCCCTCACCTGCACATCACCATGCACCCGGCCGAAAAGGCGGATGAGATTGCAATGGACCTCTGGAACCGCACAGAAATTCTGTACACCGACATTGTCGTGCCTGAAGTAGAAGCGGTTCCCAACCTGCGTTGGATTCAATACCACTACGCCGGCGTGGATTTTCTGCTCGATACCCCCTTGCCTGAGAAGAAAGACCTGCAAATCACCACCATGAGCGGCGCTTCAGCCATCCAGGAAGGCGAGTACATTCTGGGCATGTTACTGGGCCTGGGGCATCACTTTGCCGAACTGTTCCAGAATCAGCTCAAACATGATTGGCCAACCGACCGCTGGGAAAAGTTTTCACCGCACGAACTGACCAACGCCACCGTGGGCATCATTGGTTACGGCAGCATCGGCCGCGAAGTCGCCCGTCTGCTGCAGCCATTCAACTGCAAAATTCTGGCCACCAAGCGCGATGCCATGAACCCCGTGGATACCGGTTACAACATCGAAGGGCACGGTGACCCTGAAGGTAACCTGTTCCACCGCCTCTACCCCATCCAGGCACTCAAAGCCATGATCAAAGAATGCGACTTCGTCATCATGCTGCTGCCTCTGACCGCTCAGACTCGTGGTATCTATGATGAAGAAGTGATCCGCGCTATGAAGCCGGGCTCTTTTCTGGTCGTGGCCAGCCGCGGCGGCATCGTGGACGAAAGCGCCCTGTACCAGGCCCTCAGCGAGCACGCCATTGCTGGAGCCGCCCTCGACGTCTTCAGCCGCGAACCCTTCCCAGCAGAAAACCCGCTGTGGAAACTGCCAAATGTGATCATGACCCCCCACGTCTCGGGCTTTAGCCCAAATTACAAAGAACGCGCTGGCATGATGTTTGCTGAAAATCTGGAACGGTATCTGCATGGCGAACGTCTCCTTAACAAATGGGATCCTGAGCGAAGCTATTAGTTGCATTGTGTGTTAAACTTTATAACGGTTCTTTTTTTGGGGAACTGTAAATCTTCAGGAGTGTTTTTCATCATGGTTGCCAATTCGAAACCGGTCAAGGCTGTATTTTTTGACCTGGGATATACCTTAATATACTTCTCCGGCGATTTTCTCAAGGAGACCTTTACCTCCTACCTGATCCTGGCTGATCAACTGATCCAGGCAGGATGTGAACTCGACCGCCAGAATTTCGCTGCCGAATTCGAAAAACGCATCCATCAATATTTTGCCCAGCGCAGCCAGGACTATCTGGAGCGGCCGGTCATTGATATCCTGCGCGCCATTCTTACCGATCTAGGCGAGAATCGCTATTCGGATGCTGTTTACCTCAAGTGCATGGAAGCCATGTACCGCTTCACCGAACGCCTGTGGCTGATCGAGGAAGATACCTATGATCTGCTCAACTGGCTGGTCGAGCATGATTACCGCCTGGGACTGATCTCGAACGCTTCCAGCGCCTGGGATGTCAACAATCTGATCGACAATCATCATCTGCGCCCCTATTTCTCGACCGTCTTGATCTCGGCCAGTGAAGGCATCCGCAAGCCGGACCCGGCCATTTTCCGCCGGGCCGCTGAGCGGCTGCAGATCGATCTGGCCAATACCGTCATGGTGGGCGACACTCTGGATGCCGACATTCTGGGTGCCCACTGCGCCGGCATTCGCGGCATCTGGATTTCGCGGCGCAAAGAAGTGGAACGCGCTCTGATCGCTCATTACGAGAACATGCGCCCAGACGCTGAAATTCACTCCCTGCGCGAATTACCGGCAGTCTTGACCCATTGGAATCAAGAATAACTCCCCAAATGGGGAGTTTTTGTTGTGTGGATGTATTTCTGCTTTTTTTAGCGTATATTAGAGCTAGTGGAGAAAAGGAAACTTATGGAAAGAATTGGCCCGCGCATTACCACCGATGAAATCGAGCTGTATTTACGCACCATCTACTCGCTGCTGCGTTCCACCACTGAAGTACAAATCCGCACCCTCGAAGAAGTCCATGCCGGCATGAATTCCTCCATGCACATGGACGCACGCAAACCCTCGCCGGATACTTCCGCCTTCATCTACGCCAGCCTGCGCCTGCCCGATTGCATCCCAGCAGTGAAGTCGATCGTACTGGGCCAAAGTTACCCGGTCTTCGCTCATCACGGCTACGCCGACATCGAAAGCTGGCAGCCGGTCTCTGCTCGTGCCCGCCGGCGTCTGTGCTACTATGACGGCAAAGAAACGCTGGCCTGCTCCATTGCCAGCCGCTCGGATATCGATGACATCATCCCTGTACTGACTGCTTACCAAATCGAATGGAACAAACTGAACCTGCTGCTGCAATCGTGCCCATCAGAATGGATCGATCAGGCCGCAGCTGGAGAGATGGAAGCCTTACTGCAACTGGCTGCAGGTCTCGAAATGTCTGAAGAAGACCTGCAGCGGCTCAAGACCATCTGGGGAAGCCAGTTCAGCACCATGCTGCACCAGATGGCCGCACAGCGCTGTGAAATGGGCATCCGATTGTTGAGCGGATCATTGAGCGAATACTGGCGTGCCACCCGCATCTGGTGGGAAAATGTCGAGGCTCACAGCCAGGATCTGCGCGACCGCCCGGTTTACTTCGTCTCGAGCAATACTCACAGCATCATCAACCCGGTAAGCGGTTTTGCGCTCTCGCACCGCGCTGAGATCATCGACCTGCTCACCCAAAAAGGTGACCCGGGGCTGGTGGAAGAATGGCGCGAGATTCAGGAATGCAAAACCCAATCGAATCTGGAAAACTTTCTATATTATGCGCTAAAAAAGGTGCAGCAGCTCCCCGAAGGACGCTACCTGGTGAAAGAGCAGGCCGATGTCGAAAAAGCCCAGGGGATCCGGCGCATTGCTGCCGCACATTCCTTCGATGTCGAAACCCAGATCATCGACCTGCACCGGCTTGACCTGAGCCGGACCGATCCACGGCTGCTGCAAAATTTAGGAGACCTGGCTTCCACCATCGAACGCACCAACGCTGTCATCGTCAACATCGACTATCCGCTGGGGTTCAGCGCCTATCACATCCTCTCGAAACTTTCAGAGCACATCGCTGAAATCATGGGGGTCTACATCATGGGCAAAGCCGCCACGCTCAACGGTGTACGCGGCGACGTCATGATCCCCAATGTCGTCCAGGATGAACATTCCGAGAACACTTACCTCTTCAAGAATGCCTTCAACGCCGCAGACGTGCAGCCTTATCTGGTTTATGGCACGGTACTGGATAATCAAAAAGCCTTGACCGCGCTGGGAACTTTCCTGCAGAATGCACGCCTGACCGAAGTGGTCTATCGCGACGGCTACACCGACATCGAAATGGAGGCCGGGCCTTACCTTTCTGCCATTTATGAGATGTTCCGGCCCACCCGTCACCCCCATAATGAGATCGCCAACCTGTACGGCCTGCCTTTCGACGTGGGCATCCTGCACTATGCTTCGGATACCCCGTTGAGCAAGGGCAAGAATCTTGGCGCCGGGGCCCTTTCATACGAAGGCATGGATTCGACCTACGCCGCTTCGATTGCCATCCTCAGACGCATTCTCAATCGCGAGCAAAAACGGCTGCGCTAGGCAGCCGTTTTCATTTACGCTTCTTCACTCGAATCCGCTTTGGGCCGGCCGCGCTGGGCGAACCAGGCAAAGAGGATGGAAATGAAATAGAGAACGATCAAGGGAGCCATCATCAGGCTCATATTGACCGGGTCCACTGTGGGGGTAATCACCGCTGCCAGAATGGCGATCAGCACAATCGCCTGCCGCCAGTAAGAGAGCAATGCCTTTGGCGTTACCAGACCAAAGCGGGCAATTACATAGATGAACAGCGGCATTTCAAAGCTCACGCCTACCCAGAACATGAGGCTGGTAATAAAGCTGATGTAGCTTGAAAGGCGTGGATTTGTTTGCACCCCCAAGAAATTCGTCAGAAAGGGCAACGCCGCCGGCAGCATGACCAGAAACGCAAAGACCACCCAGCCCACAAAAAACAGG
>JAAZOQ010000075.1 GCA_012797695.1 Anaerolineaceae bacterium
GAACAGCTTTTTCATTACTCCTCCTCGAAAGGTTGCCAGCTCAGGCCTGGCCTGCAATCTGGCTCGGTATGTTATACTTAAATTAATGAGGATATTCCTCAGCAAGGGGAACCGCCGTTGTTTACCAGGACACAGGCGGCCCCTATTATGTTTGTTGCCAAACATAATTTCTTCCGATTATTCGACGCTGTCACCTCCAATCAACAAATTTTTTGAAGAATGAAAATGAATTGGCTCAGGTTCAATTTCTGACGGTTGAACCTCGAATGACCAGTTCAGGGTTGAGCATAATGGTACGTGGTTCGCTGTTGTTTTCACCGTTGATGACTTCCAACAGCATGGTAATGATCTGTTTGCCGACTTCGATGATGGGTTGACGTAAGGTGGTCAGGGGTGGGTCGATGTATTGTGTCATCGGGTAGTCATCGAAGCCTCCCACCGCAAAGTCGCGGCCAACTGCGACCCCGCGGCTCTTGGCGGCCTGGATGGCGCCCACGGCCATCAGATCGTTCATGGCAATCAGTGCGGTTGGGCGAATCTCTTTCGGCAGGTCGAGAATTTCCAGAGTGGCCTGGTATCCGTAATCGAAGCAGCCCTGTCCGCGCCGGATCCATTCGGGTTTCACTTCCAGTCCGCGTTCGTGCATGACGTCGAAGTACCCCGAGATGCGGTTGTTGCCCACGCGCGAGTCCTCCGGCCAGGCCAGCACCCCGATCTTCTGGTGCCCCTGTGCGATGATGTGTTCCATCTCCTGCCGGATTCCCTGCCCGCCGTCCACGTCGATCCATGAAAAAGAAAGTTCTGGGTTCGAACGGCCAAAAGCCACAAACGGGATCTTGCGGTCCATCAGCAGCAGCACGCGCGGATCGTTGTATTCGATGCTGGAGAGCACGAATCCGTCCACCCGACCGGTATCGATCAGTTCGTTATAAGTATCAAGGTGGCGCTGATAATTCTCGTGGTAGGGGAAGCACAGCAGGTAATATCCATGGGCTTCGGCAGCCACGAACATACTCTGCAGAAAGTGGTCCAGAATGGGGTTGGTTTGATTATCGGGGGAAGAGGGCCAGGAATAGCCAATGGTGAACGAACGTTGTGCGCGCAGGCTGCGGGCCACGTAATTGGGTTTGTAGCCCAGGGTATTGACCGCTTCCCAGATGCGCTGCTCGGTGTCTTTGCTGACCTGAATTTGATTATTAATGACTTTCGAGACCGTCTGGTAACTCACGCCAGCCGCCGCAGCAACTTCTTTGATCGTTACATGGGATTTGGCCATTTTTCTCCGATCTCGTTATGCGAACGTTCGTGCGAACGTTTGCATCTATTATAATTGGATTTAGAAAAATTACAAGTACTTTTTAAACGGTACTGCAGACTTCATTTGTTTGTAGAATTGAATGAGAAGAAGGAATCGACTATGGAAAAGACCACGATCACTCTGGGTTCGCCTGAACGGGCAACGATTTTCTGCCGCAGCGGAGAACAGCTCTATTTGCAGCAGTTGGGCGGGCTGGCTTGTGGAATCAACGGCCGCGCGGAGGGGCCGCAGTCGACGCGCGGGCTGGCAGTGGTGGAGGGGGATGATTTTCTCCTCGCTGATACCGATTGGCACTGCGCCGACTTTTCGCGGCAGGGAGATGCCCTGCATGTGTCCTGGACATTGGGGGCCACCGGGCTGGTGTGGTCGAGCGATTGGCAGTGGCACGAGACGGAAGGTATGCTTACCCGCCGCGACCGACTCATCAATCAAGGCTCCTTGTCGCGCCGTTTGCATCGTCTCGCGCTGCGTTTTGGTCTCTCCCCAGACCGCTACGATCTGTGGGTGCAGACCGGTTCGTGGAGCCACGAAAATCAACTGCGCCGGGTGGAATTTGCCGGCGGGCGCTGGGGCCTGGCTTCGCAGGGCGGCCGCACTCTTCAGGGCGGGGCGCCTTATCTCTTTGTGGCGCAGAACGAAACCAATTTCAGCCTGGCCTTTCATGACCTGCCGCGCGGCGACTGGGAGCTGGCGGTAGATCAGAGCCGCCACGCAGGTGACGTCAGCCGTCCCTTTACCGTTATCGAATTTGGGCCCAAATCTGCCGGGTTTGATCTTCCTCTGGCACCGCAGGCCGAGTTCTGCTTGCCAGAGGTGTGGGTTCAGCTAGCGGAGGGGGCTCGCCCCGCGGACGCGGCGCCGGCGCTGCAGCGCTTTGCTCTGGGCACACTGTTGAACGAAGCGCGTCCGGGCTTCAAAACGGCCCCGCCGCTGGTATACAATACCTGGTTCGATGCTTTCGAATGCCTTGAGCCCGCGCGGCTGCGCCGTCAACTGACTGCTGCCCGCGCTGCTGGCTGTGAGGTTTTTGTGGTGGATGCCGGCTGGTTTGGTGCCTGCCAGGGAAGCTGGCACGAGCAGGTCGGGGACTGGCGCGAGAAGCCGGAAGCGGCTTTTGCGGGGAATATGGCCGCTTTTGCTGCGGAAGTGCGCGCGGCCGGATTAGGTTTTGGCCTGTGGATGGAACCGGAGCGAGCATCTGCCTTTGCCCCGGCAGTGGTGGCTCATCCCGATTGGTTTCGCCCCGGCGATGGCGGCTTCTTTTACCCGGATTTGACCCGCGCTGACGCATACGCCTATATTCGTTCAGAAATGGTGCGTCTGATCGAGACTTATTCCCTGGTCTGGATGAAGGTGGATTTCAATTTCGAGTTGGGGACTGCCCCCGATGCCTTTGCTGGTTATACCGCGCGCTGGCAGACGTTGCTGGCGGAATTGCACGAGTTGTATCCCGCCCTGTTCATCGAGGGTTGTGCCAGCGGCGGCATGCGCTCGGACTTGTGCACTCTGACGGCTTTCGATGCCCATTTTCTCTCGGATACGGTCAACCCGTTTGATTCGCTGCGCCTGACGCAGGGGGCAGCCCTGCGCCTGCCGCCGGGCCGGCTGACCAAATGGGCTGTGCTGCGCGCGGCGGGTTCGGGAGTGGTGCGCTACGGGCAATCCGCTGATCATTCCCCGCAGCGCTTGCTGACCCCCGCCTGCGCCGATTGGGAAAATTGCTTCGAGGCCGATCTGGATTTTTGCTGGCTGGCGACCTTGCCGGGGATTCCCGGATTGAGCGGTGATCTGGCCAGCCTGAATGCAGAGCAGTTGGCCCGGCTGGCGCAGTTCAATGCCTTCTACCGGCAGCAGCGCACTTTCATTTCTTCTTCGGTGACCACGCTGCTGACTCCGCCGCGGCCGCAGGGGGATCTTTCGGGTTGGGTGGCTTTCGAACTAAGCGCGCCGGGCAACGAGGATCTGTTGCTGCTGACCTATCGTCTTGAGGATGGCCGGGCACAAAATTGTTTTCGGCTGCCAACGGCCCTTGCCGGGCAGCGTTATGTCGTTTCTTCTCTGCCTGAGATGGATCAGGTGCTGGGCGAAGTCAGTGGAGAAGTGCTGCGCGAGGAAGGCTGGCAGGTCGAACTTGCCGAAAAGAATCGGGCAATGGCTTTCTGGCTGCGTTCCCTTTAAAATACCAGTTGGGGCCTGATTTCAGGCCCCAACTTTGGAGAAGAGGAGACTGCTCCTGTTAGCAGTCCATTCCAAAATCCTTTTGGAAGGCAGTGGTCAGTTCTTTGCCCCAATCCCGTTCCACCGGGCCAAGGCGCCCAAAGAAGAAGCGCAGGACCTGTGGCTCCTGTATGAATTTCAATCCTCCCACCATCTCGCGATGGGCAAACAGCCATTTTAGACGATCTACCGTGTATTCGATGTGCGACAGCGTGTACAGCCGTCGCGGAAAGGCCAGCCGCAGCAATTCTACGTCTGCCAGGGTATCGTTGCCCTGGGCATCGCGGTCAGTTGAAATGGTACCGCGCTCCATGCCGCGTACCCCTGAGGTCAGGTACACGGCTGCGGCCAGTGCGCCGGCGGGGTACACCGATTGCGGCAGGTGCGGCAGGAATTTCTGAGCGTCGATGTGGCACGCCAGACCGCCGGCAGGGGTCACCGCCGGTAGACCTTCTTCGACCAGCCGGTCCACGAAGTATTTGATAAAGTCGGCGGCACTGCTGGCCACACTCTGCTCGGTCATTTCGCGCATGCCCACGGCCATGGCTTCGACTTCCTTGGTCGACATGCCGCCGTAGGTGGCGAAACCTTCGTAGACCGGCAAAAAGGGCAGAATGAGGTCGTAGAATTTCTGGCTGTTGGTAGCGATCAGGCCGCCGCGCACGGCCGTGCTTTTGCGCCCGGACATGTAGAAGATATCTACGTTTTTCATCATCTCGGTAATGACCTGCTGAATGCTGGCGTGGGCGAACTCGGGGTCACGCTGCTGGATGAAATAGGCCTGCTCTGAAATCAGGCTGCCGTCGAACACCAGGGGGATGCCATGCGCGTCGGCTTTGGCTTTGACAGCGCGCAGATTTTGCATCGAGAAAGGCTGCCCGCCGATCAGATTGGTGGTGGCTTCCATACGCACGTAGGGGATGTGCTCGACGCCTACCTCGCGGATCGTGGCTTCCATGCGGTCGAGGTCGATGTTGCCTTTGAAGGGGTTGCTGCTGGCGGTTTCGAGAGCGTCCTTGCCGAACAATTCCTGTACCCGCCCGCCTGCCAGATCGATGTGGGCCTTCGAGGTGGTGAAGTGGTAGTTCATCAGTACCACGTCGCCGGGTTTGACCAGCGCTTTGGCCAGCAGGTGTTCCGCGGCGCGCCCCTGATGTGCCGGGATGACGAACCGGAAGCCGAGCACGTCCTTGACGGCGTCTGCCAGCTTGAAGAAGCTTTCACTGCCGGCGTAGGCGTCATCCGCCTGCATCATGGCGGCCAGCTGGTTATCGCTCATGGCATTGGTGCCGCTGTCAGTCAGCATGTCCAGAAAGACGTCCTTGGTACGCAGTAAAAAGGTGTTGTACCCGGCTTCTTCCATGGCCTGCAGCCGTCGGCTCGCCGGGGGCAGGGTAGTCTTTTGCACGATCTTGATCTTGTGCATTTCGATGGGGAGTACTTTTCCGTTGCTTAATGTGACGTTCATGATTTCTCTTCTTTCTTGATTGGGTTTGGGATTAAATGAATACGAATCGCAAAACGATCCTGCACAGATCGTCTGGGCGGATTAACGAAAAAGGGGCATTCGCGGACTCAAGCGGCCCGAAATGCCCCTAAACGTAATAATACTGTAGGGATGCGAGGGAAAGATTCAGTGCACTAGAGGATATAAAAGCTCACCATAATAGAGGCAATTTTACTCAGAAACTTGAAATACGCAAGGATTTTAA
>JAAZOQ010000006.1 GCA_012797695.1 Anaerolineaceae bacterium
GTGGTCAGCGAAACCGGCGGAGAAATCTATGACGATAACGCTACCCAGTTTGCAAAAAGATCACGCACGATCATGGCCGATCTGATCGATCACTTACCTGCCTGGATCGAACAACTGCAACTGAAGTAAAGCCAACCCTACCGATAGGACTAAAAACCGGGCATCGTGTGATGCCCGGTTTGACTTTGCTTATGCCGCGGGAGGAACCCCTAATTTGGAGCGTTCCTCTTCAACGATCTTGATATCCAGCTTCTTGAAGAGCGGTTCAGGAGCGTTGAAAATATCCCCGGCTTTGAGGTGCCCGGGCTCCCAGGTACCAGAAGCAGTACCGGCATCGTAGCGCAAGACGCGGTGCTCGCCCAATGAATCTTTCTCCGTTTCGACATATTGGCTGCCAAACAGGCTGCCCGAGTAGCCCAGAATCTTGTTGAGCTTCTCACTGGTGAACGGCAGGAAAGGAGCAAAGAGAATCTTGAGCATATCAATGGCCTGAATAGCCGTGTAAATGGCCCGGCCAGCCGCTGCCTTATCCGTCTTGACCGCCTGCCAGGGAGCAGTTTGGTCCAGATACTTATTGACTTCTGTCGCCAGGCGCATGGCTTCAGCCAAGGCTGCCCGCAGATGAACCGCTTCGATCTCCTGCCCAACGGTAAGGAAGCCTTCTTGCACCTCGGCCAGCAAATCTTTATCCAAGGAGGTCAATTCACCCGGCTCAGGAATCTTGCCTTCCCAGTGTTTGTAGGCAAAAGCAAGCACCCGGTTCGCCAGGTTGCCCCAGGTAGCCACCAGCTCATCGTTGTTGCGGTGATAGAAATCTTCCCAGTCCCAATCGGTATCCTTGGATTCAGGCATATTGACCGTCAGATAATAGCGCAGTGGATCAGGGTCGTAGCGGGTCAGAAAATCATTGGCCCAGACGGCCCAATGTCGGCTGCCCGAGATCTTCTGCCCTTCGAGATTCATGAACTCGTTGGCCGGTACATCATAAGGCAAAACCAGCGGCTTGGGGTCTGTGCTGCCCATCAGCGCATCGAAATCTTTATCCACACCCAGGAGTTCGGCCGGCCAGATCACTGCATGGAAGGGAATATTATCTTTGCCGATAAAGTAAAACGTGCGCGACCCGGAATTCTGCCACCAGTTGCGCCAGGCTTCGGGCTGACCAGCCACCTTGCTCCATTCGATGGTTGCGGAAAGGTAGCCAATGACGGCCTCAAACCAGACGTAAAGGCGTTTGCTTTCCCATTCCTTGCCTTCCGAGAGAATTTCGGCCGGCAGGGGAATTCCCCAGTCGAGATCACGCGTGATCGAGCGGCCGTGCAGGCTATCGGCCACGATCTGCCCCAGCGATTGGCGCATCACGTTCGGGCGCCAGTAAGTCTCGCGGTTCTTGAGAAATTCAACCACCTGATTCTGCAAGCGGCCCAGATCAAGGAAATAATGCTCCGTTTCACGCAGTTCTGGGGTAGAGCCATCGATCTTGGAGCGCGGCTCCAGCAGTTTTTCGGGATCAAGTAAATTACCACACTTATCACATTGATCACTGCGGGCATTGGTGTAACCGCAGATGTAGCAAGTGCCTTCTACGTAGCGGTCAGGCAGAAACTTCTGTTGCTTGGGGGAATACCACTGCTTTTGGCTTTCTTTATAAAGGAAACCGTTTTTCTTCAGCGCCAGGAACATCTTCTGCGACACATCCACATGATTCTCGGTGTGAGTGCTGGTGAAGAGGTCATAATCAATGCCCATCTTCTGGAACAGTTCAAGAAAACCATCGTGAAAACGCTGGTAAACCGCCAACGGGGTCGTATTCTCGGCATCTGCGCGGACAGTGATGGGTGTGCCATGAGAATCAGACCCCGAAACCATCAACACCTGCCGGCCCTTCAGACGCTGATAGCGGGCAAAAATATCCGCCGGCAAATGAGAACCGGTCATGTTCCCCACGTGGATTTCAGCGTTGGCATACGGCCAGGCTACGGCAACCAGAATCGGATCAGACATGGAACACCTCTTAGATGATGAATAAGCCCATTTTAACACGAATCATTCTCTTCTTCTGGCTTTGCTGTGACTTTTCTCTGAGAAAAAGCCTGCCGTTGTCCAGACGTTTTTTCATCTGCACAGCGAAAGCAAACCCTCTCGCCGGATATTGTATGAAGCAGGCAAACTGTGTTAAAATCGGTTGCGCAGTAAGGAATTCCTCAATGGGGCATGGTGCAATGGCAGCACACCAGACTTTGAATCTGTGAATCTTGGTTCGAATCCAGGTGCCCCAGCCTTTTTTCTCACTCAACCTTACCCATTTCAACAGAGAGCAATCAAGCATGCCACTCTTAAATAAGAATATTTTTCGCGGTTTCAGCATTCGGGGGATTTGGGGGAAAGACTTCGACTCAGAAGGTGTTCAGCAATTCGCACAGGGACTCAGCAACTGGTTCAATCAACACGGCATTCATAAACTGGTCATCGGTTATGATGCGCGCGTCCATTCACCGACCATCGATCAGGTATTATGCGATTCACTTCGTGACGGCGGTATGGATGTCATCGACCTGGGACTGATCCCGACGCCAATATGGAACTTTGCCACCGACTTCTATCACGCCCAAGGCGGCGTGATGATTACCGCCAGTCACAACCCACCGGAATATAACGGCTTCAAGATTCGCACGGACGTCACCGTTTACGGGGATGAACTGCAGCAAATCTATGAGCTTTCAGCACAACCCTTCCAGGCGAGCCAACGCGGCACCTATACCCGTGAAGATCCCCTGCCGGCTTACGAAGCCGCTCTCCGCCAGCGCATCGGGCAGATCAAGCCCTTCCACGTGGTCGTGGACGGCGCCAACGGCGCCAACGGTCAGCACGTGCCCGGGATTCTGCGACGCATGGGCTGCACCGTTCACGAACTCTACTGTGAAATCGACGGTAACTTCCCGAACCGCGACCCAGACCCCACCGCAGCTCACGCCACGGACGCTCTGGGCGAAAAAGTCAGAGAAACGCACGCCGATCTGGGGTTGGCCTTTGATGGTGACGGCGACCGGCTGATCATCGTGGATGAAAATGGTCAGGCCATGATGGGCGATCAGATTCTCATGCTGCTGGCAGCCAACGCCATCCAGAAAAAACAGACCCAGAAAGTTGCCTACGAAGTGCTGTGCAGTCAGGTCGTGGCTGATTACATCACCGAATGCGGCGGTAGCGCCGTTTCTTCCCCATCGGGGTATGCCTTCGTGCACGAAGCCATGCTGCAAAGCGGAGCCAAACTGGGCGGCGAAATGTCGGGGCATTTCTTCCTGCTGGATGACACTTTCCGCTTCGACGATTCCATCGTTGCCACAGCAACCCTGTTAACCCTTCTCGGAGCGCAAACAAAAAGCCTGAACCAACTTGCAGCTACTCTGCCGCATTACTTCCCCAGCCCGACCGTGGAACACCGCATCGCCTGCCCCGATGAACTCAAAGGGGAAATAGTACGTTCCATGCGTGACCACTATCTGGCCAAAGGCTATCCCTGCGACCAGACTGACGGTGTCAAATTCGATTTCGGCAATGTCTGGGGGCTCATCCGCCAATCCAATACCCAACCGGTGCTTTCGCTGAAATTCGAGTCGAAACTTTCCACCGAACACATGCTAACCACCCAGAAAGAGGTTGGCGAGCAACTGGTTCGTGAATTCGAGCAGCGCGGTCTGGATACCGCTGAGATCAAGAAAAAATTATTCTAGAGGACTTTCCGATGAAAATCGTCATTCTCGCCGGTGGTATCGGCAAACGCATCGCCCCGCTGGGCATTCATAAACCCAAATCGATGTTCCAGATCATGGGCAAACCCATTCTGCAACACGTGATCGATCAGGTCGTGGCTGCCAATATCCCGGTAGAAGAAGCCATCATCGTCATCGGCCCCGGCGAAAGCCAGATCCGAGAATACATCGAAGCAAAAACCGACCTGCCCTTCCCTGTCCGCTTCACCATTCAAGAGCAGCCGCTCGGCCAGGCCAACGCCATGAGCACCGCCCGCCCCTACCTGCAGGATAATTTTCTGGTCCTCAACGCCAATGACATCTATGACCCGGCTCTGCTGACTGATTTGACGGCTAAAGCCGCGGCAGAAAGCTGGGACGTCGGTCTGGTAGGGCAAACGCGCGAGGATTACTGGAATTATGGGGTGATGCGCCTCGACGGTCAGCATAAACTGGTCGGCGTGGTCGAGAAGCCACCGCGTGACTCACAGATCGAAAGCGGCGTGATCGTGCTGGGAATCTATTACTTTTCCCCGCGCATCTGGAGCGCTCTGGACGAAACCCCCATCCAGGAAAAAGACGATCAACTCGAACGGGCTTATCAGAAGCTAATCACCCACCACAACTCCGGTTACATCCAGTACGATGCCAATGAGCATTACAGCGGTAAGTTCGCATCGTATAAATATCCGTGGCACCTGTTTGACATCAGTGCCATTCTGCTCAGCCGCATCCAGGGCGTGCACATCGGCCCCAATTGCTCCATCTCACCAATGGCCGTGATCGACGGCAACGTCATCCTGGAATCAGGGGTCAGAGTCTTCGAGTTCGCGGTCATTCACGGGCCTGCCTACATCGGCAAGGACTCGATCATCGGCAATAATACCCTGCTGCGCGGCGGCGTCTCACTGGGAACCGGCTGCGTCGTTGGCTTCGGCACCGAAATCAAACACGCCATCCTCGGCGAAGGCGTGTGGATGCACAAAAACTTCATTGGCGATTCCATCATCTCAGATCGCTGCTCGTTCGGCGCCGGCACCATCACTGCCAACCTGCGCTTTAAGGAAGATGCCGTCTCATTCAAGGTCAACGCCGATCAACCACGTGTCTCGACCGGTACCGAATATTTTGGTATGATCATGGCAGAAGATTGCCGCACCGGGTGTAACTCGGTGCTTTCGCCCGGCGTCAAGATCGGGCCCAATAGCATCGTCGAAGCCGGCGTGGTGCTCAAGCAGGATCTGCCGCCCAACAGCATTGCCAGCAAGGTCAAAAATTCCGTCGAGATTCGCCCCAGCGAGATCGACATCCACGCTCTGAGCGAAAAACGCAATGAGCACAAGAAAAAACAAGGGAAATAAGTATGAAAAGGGGGATTTATGAGTAAGTTCAAAAAGCAGCTTTTAAAATATAAAGCCACCATGTTGACATTGGTGGTAGCCTTGCTTGCTTTTGTAGGCCTTTATCTCAGCGAACAATTCGGTAATAACCTTAGTGGATTATCAAAAATCATTGAATCTATCGCACTGGCTTTTCTTACCTCTGGGGTAGTCAGCTTCATTTTTGAATACATGACAGAAAAAGAGTTCAGTGATGTCGTGCAGGAAGTTGTCAGAGAAGAGATTATCAACTCTCAAAAAAATTGTGAGAAAGTCAACCCAGAGAACGAAGAACTGTACAATTTTTGGAGACCTTTTCTCCAGGAAGACAGCGTCATTGTTCTATCTGAAGACCGGAGCGGAACAGAGCCAACTGTTCGGGCAACCGATCTTGAAACTGCATTGCTTCTTTACCAAAAATTGATGGATTTTTACTCTGTTCAGGGCCAGACAAGAAAAGTAAAAATCGATTTCGTTCCGAAGAATCGACAAATTTTTGGAACATTGCCTTTTTCAGGCAATTTGATCATCATCGCCGCCCCGGGAGCCAACCCCGTTGCCACAACCATAATGAACAAGTTGAAAAATCTTCATCAACCAGACCAAACTATACAAAACGGCTATGTATTTGTAGTTGAAAAAGAGAATCCGTCTTATTTGGAAAATGCATACATTCTCTCCGATAGCGCAGATAAAATCGGAATTCGAGACATTCAGAAAGGCAAAATTGTAGACTATTTTCCACGCGAGAGTTCTGATAAGGCTGACGCCACCTGTCTAGACTGCTGCCTGATAGTGCGCGGAGAAATTCTCGAAGAAAAAGGAAGAACACGACAAGTGTTAATCATTGGTGGCCATAGCCGTTACGCAACCAGAGATGGGGTACAATACATCCTGTCGAACAATGATTGGGCAAAACAAGTCAATCACCATTCTTCAAAAAATACCGAGTCAATTCTTGAAATTTCCGGTTCTATTTCACAGGGCAGAAAAGCTACGCTTCGAAAGCCACCTCGCCCAATACAGAAAGCCATTCGCTAAAAATGAGTGATCCAGATTCAGCAGACGCTGCTGACCACCCTCCCCCTCACCTTTTCTCAAAATATCCATTCTTTAAGTGTTTCTCCCGACTGAAACTGGCAGATGCCAGACTTTCTTCACCGAGACGTTTTCAATTCCCGATCCGCAAAGGAACCCCTCCGCCGGCAAGGTTTTGCTCTATAATGAAAGAGCTAACGCGGTTACCGCAGGCCTGCCAAAGGACACAAGAAAGTGATCTGCATTGAATAATTCTCTCTGGTTCGTGTTTGCCCTTCTGGTCGTTCTCGACCTGTATTTCGCCGCAGTGCGTACCGCCCTGGTCAACGCTCATACCCCCGTGCTCATCAATCTGGAAGCCATCAAAAGGCAATCCATCGATGCCACCCTCAAAGTGCTCGAGCGGCCGCGTTTGCGCGCCAGCTTTCGATTGTGGCTGGGGCTGACCCATTTTCTGATCGCCGGCTTCAGCCTGTGGGCGATCTTCAGCCTGGCCGGGAAGCTCAACCTGGCCCTCAGCTTGCTGATCGCGGCCGGGATCATGGCAGCGGTACTGGCGCTGGAATCACTGGCTGAACGGCTGCCCCTGGACAAGCCAGAACTCTGGGCAGTACGTTTGCGCAACGCAGCGCTGGTGATGGATGTCTTGATGACCCCGCTAGCAATGCTGATGATGGTTTTGCAGGGCAGCAATCCGTCGCGCGAAAACAACGAGCATACCGTCACCGAGGACGAACTGAAAACCTGGGTCGAGACTGAACAACCCGGCAGCAGCCTTGAAAAAGGCGAACGACAAATGATCTACGAAATCTTCCAGTTCGGCGAAACGCTGTGCCGTGAGATCATGGTGCCGCGCATCGACGTGCTGGCCCTGGACGTCAACACCTCACTGAAAGAAGCCCGCAGCGATCTGGTGAATTCCGGGCACTCACGCGTGCCCGTATTCGAGGAATCGATCGACAACGTCATTGGCCTGCTGTATGCCAAAGACCTGCTCAAGATCAGCCCCACTCAAGAAGAAGCCCAAAACCTGCGCAGCCTGCTGCGCCCGGCCTATTTCGTGCCCGAATCCAAGAAGGTGGATGAACTGCTGAGCGAAATGCAGGCCAAGGGCGTTCACTTAGTCGTGGTCGTGGACGAGTACGGCGGTATGGCCGGGGTCGTCACTCTGGAAGACATCGTTGAAGAGATCGTCGGCGAAATCCGCGACGAGTATGACGAAGCCGAAGAATTGGCCGTCGAGCAGATCAGCCCGGACGAGTACCTCTTCAAGGGGCAAATCTCGCTGGACGACGTCAACGAGCGGCTCGACACCAACCTGACCGCCGAGCTTTCAGATTCACTGGGCGGGTTCATCTTCAGCACGCTGGGCCGCGTACCGCAGCAAGGTGACACCCTGCAGGTGCAAGACTGGACCTTCACCGTCAAAGAAATTCACGGACAGCGCATCACCAAGATCTGCGCCCGCCGCAATACACCGCAACCTCAACACGTAAAGGAAGAAGTTCTATGATCGAAGAAGAATTACGTCAAAAATTGATCCACCTGGCTGTACAGGCACGGGAACGCGCCTATGCCCCTTATTCTCATTATGCCGTCGGTGCCATCGTCCTCTCGGACAGCGGCAAGATCTATGATGGGGTCAATATCGAGAACGCCGCTTACCCCAGCGGCATCTGTGCAGAGCGCGTCGCCATCTTCAAGGCGGTCTCGGAAGGAGAACGCCGTTTCAAAGCCATCGTGGTCGCCACCGAGAACGGCGGTTCACCCTGCGGCGCCTGCCGGCAGGTCATGGCCGAATTTGGGCTGGATACCGAAGTGTTGATCGTTAATACCGAAGGTCAGACGGTGATCGAGACCACCGTGGCCCAACTGCTGCCGGGAGCCTTTACCCCGGAATCATTGCAATAAGTCAGGAAGCATGCCCAACAGCGAGCGCACCCTCAAAGTGGAAGCCGTGGTGCTGCGCCACAGCGATTACGGCGAAGCCGATCGCTTGCTGACCCTGTTCAGCCGCGAACAGGGCAAACTACGCGCTATTGCCAAGGGAGTGCGCAAGGTACAATCGCGCAAAGCCGGGCACCTCGAGCCCTTCACGCAGGTGTCGCTCATGCTGGCGCAGGGACGCGACCTGTGGATCGTTACCCAGGCCGAAGCCATTGAAACCATGCAGCCGCTGCGCGATGACCTGACCCGCCTGAGCTATGCCGCTTATGCGGTGGAACTGCTCGACCGCTTCACCTATGAAGAAGGCCAGAACTGGCAGCTCTACAATCTGCTGCTGGAAACCCTGAAACGCATCGCCCAGGAAGAAAATTCTTTCGTGCCGGTGCACTACTACGAAATGCGCCTGCTGGACCTGATGGGCTTTCGCCCCATGCTGTTCGAGTGCGCCGTCTGCGGCAAAACCATCCAGGCAGAGGACCAGTATTTCTCGGCGGAACGCGGCGGAGTGCTATGCCCGGACTGTGGACTGATGGTCAACGAAGCACGAGCCGTCTCGATGGATGCTCTGCGCTACCTGCGCCACTTTCAGCGCAGCACGTACGGCGAAGCCAAACGCGCCGCCCCAACACCAGAAACGCGGGCTGAGGTCGAAGCCCTGCTCAACTACTACCTGACCTACCTGCTGGAACGCAATTTGAACTCACCGGAATTCATCCGACAAATCCAGCGGCGCAGCAAAGCCTGAGCCTTCCATCAGCACAAGAAACTTAATCGCACCATCCACGTATATACTTTCTGACAAGAGAAAATTTCGCTCCATCAATAGAGAAGGATTAGAGAATGAAGAGATATTTCCCGTGGTTAATTACTGCTGTGGTGATCCTGGTGATCGCCCTTTCGATCTACGTCGTCCCAACCGGCAGCGTAGGCATCGTTACCCGTTTCAGCGCGATCAACCGCGAAGCCCAGCCCGGACTGGGATTGAAGCTCCCCTTCATCGAGTCGGTGCACCTGATGAACGTACGTACCCAGAAAGATGAAGTGGAAGCCTCGGCCATGTCAGAAAATCTGCAGGTGGTCACCTCGACGATCGCCATCAACTATCATCTGGATGGGCAGAACGCCCTGACCGTGTTCCAGAACATCGGCACCGACTACGCCAACATCATCATCGCCCCGGCGCTGCAGAACACCTTCAAATCGGTGACGGCCAAGTACACCGCTGAAGAACTGATCACCAACCGCGAAGAAGTACGCGCCGAAGCCGAGAATGAGCTGACCGAACGGCTGGCCTCCTACCACATCATTGTGGAGAACTTCAACATCGTCAACTTTGACTTCTCACCTGAATTCCAGGCAGCCATCGAAGCCAAGCAGGTCGCCCAACAGGCCGTCGAGACCAGCAAGCAAAAGCTGGCGCAGGCTGAGATCGACGCCCAAACCGCGGTGACGCAGGCACAGGGCCAGGCGGACGCACAGAAAGCCATGAAAGATACCGGTTCACTGACACCGGAATATCTGGAATACCTGTTCCTGACGAAGTGGGACGGCACCCTGCCGACCGTGATGACGAGCGCCAGCTCCGTCTTCGACCTGAGCCAGTTCGTGCCAACACCGACAAGCGGACAGTAAATCTAATAGGATCGATAAAAAGACACCCATGCGGGTGTCTTTTTCGTTAACGGGTAAGCTAGTGCTCCCTCAAACCTGAAAGCACGATCGAGCAATATCAGGGCATTTCGGCGCCGCGGGCCGCGGCAAAGAGGCTGTACCATTCCTCGCGGGTGAGGTCCACCTCGAGCGCACGCACGCTGGAACTGAGGTGATCGGGGTTGGCCGTGCCCACCACCGGGACGATCTGCGCCGGATGCTTGAGCAGCCAGGCCAGCGCCACTGCGTCGGAGGGAACACCGCGTGAAGCGGCGATCCGCTGCACCAGGGCCGCCGTCTGCTGCACGTTCTCAGGCTGACCAGCAAGGCTGCGGCCGATGAGCGCTCCGCGGTCAAGCGGGCTCCAGGCCTGCAGGCTGACCCCGTGGAGACGGCAATACTCCAGCACGCCCTCCCAGCCATCGGGATAGCCCGGAGTGCGCTGGTTGAAGGAAATGCCCACCTCAGCAAAATCGTGATGCAGCAGGCTCATCTGCAGTTGGTTGGCGACCAGCGGATCTGGGAGAAAACTTTGCAGATACTCCATCTGGAAGCGGTTCTGATTGGAAACACCGAAGTAGCGCACCTTGCCCGAATGTTTGAGTTCGGCAAAGGCGCGGGCGATCTCCTCCCCCTGCCAGAGCACATCGGGGCGATGCAAGAGGAGAATATCGAGAGTTTCGGTGTGCAGACGGCGCAGGGACTCTTCAACGCTGGCGAGGATATGCGCGTAACTGAAATCGAAGCGCTGCGGGGAGCCGGCCGGTTCATCGGACCAGCGAATGCCGCATTTGGTCTGGATCACCATCTGCGAACGCAGCCCGGGACGGGCCGCCAGGACGCGCCCGAACACTTCTTCGGCTCGACCATGGGCGTAGATATTGGCATTATCGAAAAAATTGATGCCCAGTTCGAGAGCGCGGTCGATCAGCGCCGCGGCCTGATGTTCAAGACCGGCGTCGATGACCTTGACCCGGTCCCAGCCGCCGCCGAGGCCCATGCAGCCGGCACAGATCCGTGAGACCGAGAGATCGGTATGAGCCATTGTGATCTTTTCCATGTGTTCACTCCTGTAACAATAAAAGATGGTTTCGATAACTGCGGGAACCCTCAAAAAACGAAGGTAGGCGAATAAGAACGAATACTTCTCGAGATAGGTTATCGAAGGTTTTGGAGAATATAGATTGTTTGTTCCATACCCTCATTATAATGCGCGTGTCAAGGGAAAAAACGTTTTAGTTGAAAAGCCAGGTGCCTCGAGCAGCATCAAAGATCAACTGGTATTTCAAATGCTCTGTGGACTGAGAACCAGAGGCGTAATAGAAAACGGCATCAACCTGAACGGTAACAGTATCGCCCTGTTGGGTGAGAATCTCAACGGATTCTACATCCACACGAGAGACCTTCTGCCACCATTTCACATAAGCCTCATACCCACCTTGCGCCGGAGAGTTGTTGCGCGAGACAAAGTCTTCTGAGAGCAACGACCAGGTGAGATCATAATTCTGATCGGCAATATTAGTGTAGTAATACTGGATAAATACAACCGGGTCGGGAAAACCGGGCGTAGCCGTCGATGTGGAGGTAGGAACAGGAGTTTGGTCCGCGCCAAACAACTTACGCGGTGTCGGAGTGAAATCGGTCAGATGTGTCCGTTCGGATTTGGTTTCGCTCTGCCTGGGCCGACGCGTCACACCCACCGCCTCGCGGATGATCTGCGGCAAGGCGCTGGTAAACGAACAACTGACCAGAAAAAATGCAAGCAAAAGACCGCTGAAAATTGTACATCTGCGCACGCTACTCTCTCCGCCTATATAGATTTATCTCGTTTATAAGTGTAGTTCTAAATCAAAATTCGAGAGGCGAAACACCCAGATCGGCCAGCAATTGTTCCTCGGTAAGCCAATTACCTGCTTGGGCCGACTGATAACGTTTCTCGGCTTCGAGCCAAAGAGCATATTCTTCGAGCATTTCGATCATGGCAGCATATCGCTGTGGGACTACCAACTCATCAACGCATTCCCCGTTTTCAAACACCTTAATACTGCTACTATCCCCCAATTCAGCAAAAATCTGATTGGCTTCCCCGCGGTCAAAACGGGAAATGGAAATAAAAGAAGAACTTCCTGTCAACGTGCGTGCTTGATCCATTCGTGCTCCATTCTTCACGCCCCATGTCTTAAAAGTGCAAGACCTTTTCAGCTATTGTTTAGCGACCCCTCCAAAATTAATCAGCGAAAGAATTGACTTGAAATCTGGAGTGAACCATGCCATTATCACCTATAATACAGGTGATATAACCTACTCAATAGGTGAATTATGCTGGCTTCTCTTTTTGGATCCGAAAATGCTGAAAGAGTCTTGATTTTCCTTCTTTTAAGGGAGGAAGGTTATGCTGCGGAAATAGTCCGATTCTTCAACGTCAGCCTCTCGATGATCCAGAAACAGCTTAAGAAATTCGAACTGGCTGGAGTGCTGATCAAAAAAGACATCGGAAAAAACAAGCTTTATTCTTTCAACCCGCGCTACGCATTTTTATCTGAGTTAAAAGCACTCCTTGCAAAAGCCTACGAATTCTATTCCCCGGAACAAAAAGAGGCGCTGGGATACAACCGACGCAGGTCATAGATTCAGTCTTAAATTTGACAAAGATACAGTCAGAGGTATACTTGAATAGAATTTCAGTTCTATTCAAGGCTTTCTTGATTCAAAAGTCTTTGAGCAACCTTCTCGTTTTTCTACTATACTTTAGCCTATGAGCGACAATACAATCACCGTTTACTCGGTCCACGAGACCAAGATGCAATACAATATCGAGCAAATTCCTTTATTCGTCGAGAGCCAGCAAAAGAAGGCATTCGTGGCCTTCGATTTCGCCAATCGAATTATTCAGGGAGACTGCGAGGAGGTGCTGAAAGCGATTCCAGACAATTCGATCGATCTGATCGTTACCTCGCCCCCTTATGCCGACCAGCGAATCTCCACTTATGGGGGAATCAAACCCGATCAATACGTATCCTGGTTCATGCCCAAAGCGGACCAGTTCTTTCGAGTGCTGAAACCCACCGGCTCTTTCATCCTCAACATCAAGGAAAGAGTGGTCAACGGGGAACGCCATACCTACGTTCTCGAACTGATCCTGGAGATGAAAAAACACGGCTGGCTGTGGACAGAAGAATACATGTGGCACAAGAAAAACAGTCCGCCCGGAAAATGGCCCAACCGATTCCGCGATAGCTGGGAAAGGCTACTGCACTTCACCAAACAGAAGAAATTCAACATGTATCAAGACGCGGTAATGGTTCCGGTGGGAGATTGGTCCAAAACCCGCCTCAAGAATCTTTCCGAAACCGACAAACGGCGGGATAACTCGCGGGTAGGCAGCGGATTCGGCAAGAACATCTCAAACTGGGTGGGACGAGACCTGGTTTACCCCAGCAACGTTCTGCACATGGCAACCGAATGCTACAACCAGCAACATTCCGCGGCCTTCCCGGAAGAACTACCTGAGTGGTTCATCAAACTCTTCACCCAGACCGGGGACGTCATTCTGGATCCCTTCAATGGATCCGGTACAACCTGTGTTGCCGCAGACCGGCTGGACAGGAAATATCTGGGGATCGACCTCAGTGAAGAATACTGCAAGCTGGCAATCAACCGGCTGCAAGACATGAGGAACAAACGGGGAGAGAAAAAAAATGAATGAACTCAAAATGGACGACGTACGAGAATACGTTCACGAGCACATCCGAGAATTTCACGAAGCCAAGCTGGCCGGGCTGGACAAGCTGAAGCTCAATGACATTCTGAGCCGAAAGAACCCTTATCTATATCGCGCCAAAAACATGCTGACGTCAGAAATGATCGTGCGAAACTGCATCGAAGCTCACATTTCTTCGAACGAAGAAACCCTCTTTGGCAACTGGCTGGAAGGGCTGGCAATTTTCATCAATGCGAAAGTCTATGGCAGGAAGAAATCGGGTATCACGGGGATTGATCTTGAATTTGACGATGAAGGCGTTCGTTACCTCATCACAATCAAGTCCGGCCCCAACTGGGGTAACTCGTCACAAATCGGCAAAATGAGAGAGGATTTTGTTACTGCAAAACGAGCATTGCATACCAGCAATTCTAGAATGAACGTCATCGCTGTTAACGGCTGCTGTTATGGCAAAGACCGGAACCCTGATAAGGGAGATTATTTCAAATACTGTGGGCAGGCTTTCTGGCAGCTTATCTCTGGAAATGAAGCTCTATATCTCGACATCATCGAACCGCTGGGGTTCGAGGCCAAGAAGAATAATAACGAGTATTATGAATTACTGGCAAGCGTGATCAATCGCTTCACA
>JAAZOQ010000076.1 GCA_012797695.1 Anaerolineaceae bacterium
CGGGGACAGGTGGCCCGAACCTGCGGTTCGAGCAGCTATGCTTTAAACCAAAAGAGATACCAGCTCAGGTATCTCCTTTTAAGGTGGGCGCGATAGGGCTCGAACCTACGGACCTCACGGATGTGAACCGTGCGCTCTAACCAACTGAGCTACGCGCCCAAAGAGTACAACGTACAGATTCTATCATAATTTTTTCTGATTTGCGAGATTCTGCGCCGGTGAATTTTATGCTCGCGATGTTTATTTTGTGCCATTCAACAGCAAAAAGACGTGATGAATGACGCCCACAACCAATTGAACCCAGAAAAACAAAACCGTATAATTTAATCTGAACAAACCCCCAGAGTTTTACATGGGGGTTTTCCATCCAATGACGAACAATTCCTCAATCCATCAAGGCAAGGAGTGACCATGGAATTCAAGTATGTGGGGAAGAACTACAATCGTCCGGACGCGATCAGCAAAGTGACCGGCAAAGCCATCTATCTGGATGACGTACGCCTGCCCGGGATGCTGCACGCGGCCATTCTGCGCCCCCAGTATGCGCACGCCAAAATTCTGAGCATTGATACCGCAACCGCCGAAAAGATGCCCGGGGTGGTCAAAGTAGTGACCGGCAAAGACTGCCACTACCATTACGGGGATAACATTCGCGACCTCGTGCCCATGGCCGTCGATAAGGTACGTTATATTGGTGAACCGGTCGCTGCGGTCATCGCCGATACCTTCGCTCACGCCGATGCGGCCATGCGCACCATTCAGGTGAAATATGAGCCGCTGCCCGTGTACATCGATGCCCGCGAGGCCATGAAACCCGGCGCGACGCTCATTCACGAAGAAAACGGCGAATACTGGCACCTGCCCACCCTGAAACCCGTCCCCGGCACCAACATTGCCAACGAGTATCATCTGGTCAAGGGTAAGGGCAAAGATGGGATGGAAGAAGCCGACGTCGTTCTGGAAGGGGAATTCCTCTTCCCGTTCGGATCATGCAGCGCCATCGAGCCCCACGGTTCCATCGTTTGGTTCAAAGAAGACAAGACCATCGAAGCCTGGTCCTCCTCGATCTGCCCCTTCATCATCCGTGAAGACCTGGCCCATTCGTATGAAGTACCCGTTTCGGACGTGCGCGTGCACATCCCCGACGTGGGCGGCTGCTTCGGCTACAAATCCGACATCACCGTGGAACAAACAGTCGCCTGGATCGCCTCATTTGTCCCCGGCCGCCCGGTAAAATGGGTGGCATCACGACAAGAAGATTACACCTCCACCCTGATCGGTCACGGCATCCGCACCGTAATGAAGATCGGCGCCAAGAAAGATGGCCAACTGGTCGCCATCCAGGCCAAGATCTATCACTCCGGGGGCGCTTACGCGGATACTCCGGTCAACGTGACCATGGCTGCTACGCACAACTGCACCGGCCCGTACGAATTTCCGCACTGCGATCTGATCGGCTACACCGTCTATACGAATACCCCCGCCGTGGGTGCTTACCGCGGTTATGGTCACCAAGAAAGCCAGCTCGCCACCGAGCGCATGATGGATATGCTGGCGCGCAAACTAAATATGGATCCCTTCGAACTGCGCGAAAAGAACTTCCTCAGCGAAGGCAAGGTCAATGCTCTGGGCGAAAAGATGTGGAAGTCACATGGCAATATCTACAAATGTGCCGATCTGGTCAAGCAGAAAGTTTTCAGCAAGGCCAAACCCACGGAAGACGAGAATTTCTACTACGGCCGCGGATTTGCTGCCGTGATGAAATCGCCCAAAGGGGCTCCCTTCTCTACCAAGGGCTGCTACATGAAGATGAACATCGACGGCAGCATTTCCATCAACATGGCCGGCGCGGAAGTCGGTCAGGGGCTGCGCACCGTCATCCGTCAGGTTGCCGGCGAAGCGCTCAAGATTCCGCCCGAGAAGATCAAGGTGTACAGCGAGATCGACACACAATTCTCGCCCTATGAGTGGCAGACCATCGGCTCCATGTTCACCACCCAGGGCGGACGCGCCATCATCCGCGCCGCAGATAAGCTGATCGCCATCCTCAAGAACACAGCCGCGCAAGTTCTCAAGACTGACCCCGACTATCTGGATTATGACGGTGAGTACGTCTTTCTGCGCAATGATCCCGACATCCGCGTTTCGGTGCAAGACATCAACCGCGGCTACATTACCGGCGACGGTATCACCATCGGCGAAGCCGCCCATGCCGTCTCGGACGCACGCCTGCCGCGTTACTCCAACCCGGATAAAAACGGACAGGGTTCATGCGGCGTCTCGTATACTTTCGGTGTTCAGGCCGCAGAAATCCGCATCGAGAAAAAGACCGGCAAAATCTTCGTGGATAAATTCACTTCCGTCTTCGACGTGGGCCAGGTCATCAACCCCAAACAAATTCGCGGTTCCGTCATGGGCGGCTCGCTCATGTCGATCGGCGCGGCCCTGTACGAGAAGATGGACTTCCAGCCAGATGGCACACTGGCCAACCCCCATTTCTTCAAGTACCACCTGCCCACTTACAAAGAAGCCCCCGAAATGGACGTGGAATTCGTCGAGACCCCGGACGCAGTCGGCCCATTTGGCGCGCGCGGCATCGGCGAACACTCTGTTATCGGCCCGGCCCCAGCCATCCTGAACGCCATTTATGACGCGACCGGTGTCGACTTCTTCGAAATTCCGGTCACCCCTGCCATGATGAAGCAAGCTCTCGAGAAAAAAGCGGAGGTGAAATAATGAGCGAAAAGATTACTTTTACCCTGAACGGAGTTCTCACCACTGTGGACGTAGAACCCGACATGATGCTGCTGGACGTGATCCGTGAAGTATTGAACCTCACCGGCACCAAGCACGGCTGCGATAACTCTACCTGCGGGACATGCACGGTGGTGGCGGACGGCAAAGCCATCAAAAGCTGCAATACCCCGGTCAGCAAAGTAGCCGGCGCCACCCTGTTCACCATCGAGGGGTTGGCCAAAGGCATGGAACTGCACCCCATCCAGAAAGCCCTCTCTGAATCAGGCGCTGTGCAATGCGGCTTCTGCACCCCTGGTATCATCATGGAACTCTATGCCCTGCTGGAGAGCAACCCGAATGCCACCCAACAAGAATTGGAAAACGCGCTCAACAAGCACCTGTGCCGCTGTACCGGCTACGAACCGATCCGCGACGGAGCTTTAATGGCGCAGAAGCTGGTTCAAGAAAGAAATCAATAACCGATTGAAACTAATTCTCCCCTGCAAATTTGCAGGGGAGAATTGATTTAACACAGTCAGCCTTACTCTTTATCCAAACCGACCCATAACGTAATCTTGGGTGCGCTTATCTTTCGGCGTCATGAACATTTCCTTGCCGGAAGAGAACTCGATCAACTCGCCCATCAAGAAGAAAGCGGCATCATCCGCTACACGCGCGGCTTGCTGAACGTTATGCGGAGCCAGGATGATGGTGTACTTCTCCTTCAATTCGATCAGCAAACTCTCGATCTTCGAGGTCGAGACCGGGTCAAGCGCTGAGGTCGGTTCATCAAGCATGATAACTTCCGGTTCCAGCGCGAGAACGCGGGCCAAACACAAACGCTGCTGCTGCCCACCCGAAATAGCATAGCCTGACGCATCGAGACGATCATAGACCTCGTCCCACAGCACTGACAACCGCAAAGCCTTTTCCACAGCATCGTCGAGTTTCGCCTTGCTGCGTTCCCCGGCCATACGCAGCCCGTAAGCCACGTTTTCATAGATCGAGAGCGGCAGCGGTACCGGACGTGAAAACACCATGCCGATCTTGCGGCGCAGATCGATGACGTCCAAATTGGGGTCAAGGATGTTCACCCCATTAAAGAGCACCTGCCCCTTCATTTCCTTGACGTCAGCCAGATCATTGAGACGGTTGAGCACGCGCAAGAAGGTAGATTTACCGCCGCCCGCCGGCCCAAACAGGACGGTGATGGCGTTGGCCTCGATTTCCATGTTGATGCTGCGCAGGCTCTCGTTATCATCCGAATAACGGACGGAAAGATTCTCCACCAGAAATTTCTTCATGGCTTACCACTGCCTCCGGGCACGAGCACGCGAACGGATAATGGTCGCTGCCAGATTCATGCCGAGCACAAAGATGAGCAAGACCAACACGCTGCCGTACTGAATCCGCACCGGCATCCCCGGTACCTGAGTCGAAATGACAAAGATGTGATATGGGAGGGCCATGGTGGCATCGAAAATCGATTTTGGCAGCATGGGCAGGAAGAAACTGGCCCCGGTAAAAAGGATAGGGGCGGTTTCGCCAGCGGCCCGTTCCAGGCCCAGAATGATGCCGGTAATGATCCCCGGCAGGGCCTGCGGCAGAGTGACATGCCAGACCGTCTGCCAGCGGGTGGCGCCCAGCGAGGTTGAGACCACCCGGAATGAATTAGGCACTCCGCGCAGCGCCTCTTCGGTAGTGCTGATAATGACCGGCAGGGTCATGATCGAAAGCGTCAGCGACGCCGCCAGAATGCTGGTGCCGAATTTAAGAAAGATCACAAACAATCCCAGACCAAAGAGGCCGTAGACCACCGAGGGAATGCCCGATAGGTTGATGATGGCAATGCGGATCAGCCGGGTAGCACGGTTATCGGCAGCGTACTCAGCAATATAAATGCCCGCAGCCACTCCCAGCGGCACCGAAAACAGCGCCGTTCCCAAAGTCAGGTAGAGGGTACCCACGATAGCCGGCATAATCCCGCCCGCGCGCATGCCATCCGTGGGCATCTGGGTGAGGAAGCCCCAGTTAAGGGCCGGTGAACCTTTGGCAATGATGTAGCCCACCAACCCCAAAATCGGCAGCACGGTAAGCAAAGTGATCAGCCGCAACGCCATAAAGCCGATCTGCTCGATCACCCGCTCTGATGAAATCCCTTTCTTATCCATGCCGAGGTTCACCCATTTCTTTCACAATATCGTTATGATAAAATGCGTTCCGCCCGCTTGCGCTGTTTGGTGCTGGCCAGGCTGGCAGCCACATTGATGATCAAAGACATCAAGAAAAGTAAAATTCCGATAAAGAAAAGCACCTGATAATGGGCGCTTCCGGTCGCGACTTCGCCCATTTCGGAGGCGATAGTAGCCGTCATGGTACGGATGGGCAAAAAGAGTGAATTCCATTGATCCGGCATGACCGGCGCATTGCCGGTGACCATCATCACCGCCATCGTTTCGCCCAAAGCACGCCCAATGCCCAGCATGACCGCAGTCAGCACTCCTGTCTTGGCAGCCGGCAGCGTTACCCCCCACATGGTCTGCCAGCGGGTGGCCCCCAGAGCCAGTCCGGCCTGGCGATAAGCCGGGGGAACGTTATTCAACGCATCCTCCGCGATGGAAACGATGGTAGGAATGGCGATCAGTCCCAGCAGGATGGCACCGGTGAAACCGGTCAGACCTGTTGCCAGATGCAGCGTTTTGCGCAGAAAAGGTACCAATACCAGAATACCGATGAAGCCCAGCACTACTGAGGGAATCCCCGCTAGAATTTCGACCACTGGCTTCAGAATCTCTTTCATCCAGCGCGGCGCGATCTCAGAAAGATAAACCGCCGTACCAATGCCAAAGGGCAGAGCAATGATCGTCGCCGCAATAGTGACCAGCAGCGAACCGCCAATCAGCGGCAAGATGCCAAAATAACCCTCAATGGGATACCAAACTGTACTGAAAAGAGAGGAAAGGGGCACACTTGCCAGTGCCGGCAACCCCTCGCGCAGCAAGAAGATCAAGATCAACGTGACGAACAGGATGCTGGAATAACCGCATATTTTGATGACCCCAGAAATCACTGAATCGCCGCTGAGCTTGAATTTCTTCATCCTGCGCCCTTCTATTTCACCGGTACAAAGCCCAGATCAACTACGATCTTTTGAGCATCCGGCGAAAGAATCCAATCAAGATAATCTTTGATCGCACCCACAGGGGGATTTTGCGTGTACATGTAAAGACTACGGCTGATGACATAAGTCCCGTTGGTGACCGTCGCAGCCGAAGGCAGCACGTAGTCATCGGGATGTTCAAGACCAGAGACCGCCACCATCTTGACCTCTGAGGTAACGTACCCGAGACCATCGTAACCAATGGCATTGGGATTATCGCGTACCTCAGCAATGATCCCTTCTGAAGAAGGCAAGAGCAACGTATCGCGCGAGAAAATGGCCTTGTCCTGGCTGTTGCCTAAACGCACCACCGCATCAAGAAAATAGACGTGGGTGCCCGAATTGGTCTCACGAGACAGACGCACGATCGGGCGATCTTCACCGCCCACCTCGCTCCAATTATTGATCTCACCCCGATAAATTTTGGAAAGCTGTTCCAGCGATAAATGTTCCACTGGATTCTCGGGGTTGACAATCACCGCAATCGCATCGCGCGCGATCACGAACTCCTGCGGGTCCAAGCCGGCCGCTTGAGCGGAGGCCAACTCTTCAGGGCTGATCTGTCGGGAAGCATTGGCGATATCCACGGTCTTATTGACCAGCGCCGTCAGCCCTGTGCCCGAACCGCCGCCAGTCACGGAAATACTCACTCCCGGCTCAACCTTTTGATAAGCTTCGGCCCAGGCCAGCGCCAGATTGACGATGGTATCGGAGCCTTTATTCTCGATGTAAGCATTATTTTGGGAAGGAGTAACTGCGGAGCCAGCCTCCTGTGATCGACCGGAACAACCGGCTAACAAGAGGAAAAGAATGCCCCCAATGACAATGAGCACTTTCCGCATGATGCGAATTATATCTGAAAATTTCGAATATTTTCCAAATTCGTGTATTTTCAGAAAGACTGCTCGCCCCAACAAGCAGTTTTGGCCAATATAAGCTTTGCCCAAGAAATTGTATGGTTAGATCTCGAAAGTCCAGCGAGTCGCCGCGCCCTGGCGCGGACCGCTGCGCTTGACCAGTTTTACCCGGGCAAATTCGGCAAACTTTTGAGCATCGATCGCCTTACACACCGAAGCAGTAAGAACGTTATGGCCCAATCCACCCTGAATGTCGGAGGCGGAAAACACAACCGTTTTTTCGCCCTTCTGCCGGGCCGGGGTCACAAACTTGACCTTGGCGTACTTGCGAATTTCATCAGCATCTGAATGATCTTTTGGTTCCGCTGGGTGACGTTTCAAAAATTCGAACATGGCAGAGACATCCCTTTCTCAATTGATGGAGTTAAAAGATATTTTCGTCCTGTTTTAACAGAGCACAAGCTAATTTTGGTTCGAATTTCAAGCGGTCTGCCTTCGGCTTGACTTCTGTCTGTAAATGATCTATACTGCCCTTATCAATTGAACGGGGAGCCCAAATCGCTGGGCTGAGAGGAGAACGCCAGGTTCTCGACCCGCATTACCTGATCCGGATTATGCCGGCGGAGGGATTTCTCAACG
>JAAZOQ010000077.1 GCA_012797695.1 Anaerolineaceae bacterium
GGGCGATGAGGTTTTTGCCCACCCACATCCCCGTTCTCATCTTGCCAAACCTGTACCCCCTCGGTCGTCCACTCTGTAGAACGGAGCCCCTTGACCAGAATCAAAATGTCACCGCGTGAATCCAGATCGGTATCAAGTTCCACCCCCACCGAGAGATTCTCAGGCAAATTGCCGGCGGCATCCTTGTATAGCTCCACCCGGGCAAACATCCAGGCCTGATTTGTTCCCATCGAGGCCCGCACGATATCCACGACCGGGAAGTAGTTTCCGTTCAGCGCGTCCACCGGGCGTTCAAGCTTGTCTTGCGACCAGTCATCACACCCACTCCCCACCACAGTAGTGGCCCCCAGAGCGATGCGTTCGCCAGTGCTGCAGTCAGTCACCTTTTGATCGCGGGTATAGGTCGGGTTCCCCGGCACTTGCTGATGCTGGATCACCACAGGGGTTTGTGTCGGAATCGGGGCCGCTTGCCCGGCACCGGTCACCGGGTTGGCAAGCGTTGCGGTTGCTGGCATGGCGGCAGCCGTTTCAACGGCCGGTAAAGCCACTGTCTCTGCGGGAGAATCCCCCCCCTTGCCCAAGACGGAACAGGCGCTCAGCAGCAGGATACTCAGCAGTAAAAAAGTCATTCTGACAATCTTTTTCATTCTTCCTCCATTTTCTGTTGCGAATTTTCGGCTTGCTTTTTCTGGGTAATTTGGGTTAAATAAGTTATCAGTGCAGCAAAATCTTGAAAAACGAGCACTTCGCGGGTGGATGGATCTTCAAGAGAAATCTGCCACTGGTTCTTTTCAGGTATCTGCTGCTGCCACAACCGCAAAAGAAATGAAACGGGTTGTTTGCGATTGAACAAAGATCCCACGTCATCCGATCGCTTGAACATCATATTCATAGCTTATTCGCACCGCGTCAAAAGAACGTCAAAGAAACGCTTTTCTGATGAGAGCCACGCCTATTTGTTCTTCCCCGATGACTGTGAAATTTCTGGGTGACTTTAAAATTCAAGTCGACCAGCAAGAAATTTCAGGCCTTTCCACGCTGAAAAGTAAGGCTTTACTGGCCTACCTGCTGATGGAAGGTAAAAAGGCCCAGGCCCGCTCCACTTTAGCAGCGATCTTCTGGCCGGATGCCCCGGAACAAACCGCTTTGCACAATCTGCGCCAGGCCCTGATGGTCATCAAGAAGGCTTTCGATCAGACCGGATGTACAGAAGAACTTTTCCTTTCCTCACGGGAGGCGATCACCCTCAACCCGACGCTGACAATAGAAGTGGATGCCCTTACCTTTGCGCAGGGGATGGAAGAACTCTTTAGATGGATGGATGGCCCGCCCCGGCGCGGATTCCCCATCCGGCGCCTGCAATCTCTGATCGACCTGTATCAGGGAGAATTCCTGCCTCACCTCTCCCTGCCCGATACCAATGATTTCGATGATTGGGTGGTGCTCAACCGTGAGTCTCTCAACCGCCAGGCCATTCAGGGGCTCTCCTGGCTGCTGCAATATCATGAAAATCGGGGGGAATGGCACTTAGCCTGCCCGGTCGCACAAAAGCTGATCCGTTTTGCTCCCTGGGATGAACAATCTCATTTCCGTTTCATTCAATGCTTGCTGGCACTTTCTCACAACAGCGCTGCTTCTGCCCATTACCAAACGGCAGTGCAGTACTTTCGCAATGAATTGCAGGTTGAGCCCGGCCACTTTTTAAACGTAGCCAAACGATCCATCGAAAAGGCAACTGCCTCCGCCCCGGCAGCCAGCAGCTTTCAAACTGCCGCTTTGCCCCACTTCCCCACCGCTTTCATTGGGCGAGCCCGTGAACTCGATACGCTCGAAGCCTGGATCGCCGATCCGCACTGCCAGATCATTACCCTGACCGGGCCAGGCGGCAGCGGAAAAACGCGTCTGGCCGCTTTTCTGGCCGCGCAACAGGTTTCTCTTTTTCAGGACGGCGTATACTTTGCTTCCCTGGCAAATTGCAGCGGTATACAACAGATTTCTGCCAGCATTTTGCAGGCACTGGGTACCCTGACCGAACAAAATCAGGACGCGCTGGAAGAACTGCTGGCCTGGGCAGAACAACGCCATGCGTTGCTCGTGCTGGATAACGTTGACGACACGTCGGCCGCCGCAGCCTTCGCCGCCCGCCTTCTCGAACGTTCTCCCCGCCTCGTTCTGCTGTTTACCGCTTATTCGCGGCTTGACCTTCTGGGAGAGAAAGTCTTCACCCTGGCCGGGCTTTCTCTGGAAACTGATCCCTGCCAGGAAGCTCCCCCGGAAGCCATTCAGCTTTACCTCTCACATCTGCAGCCCGAAAGTTTGCCTGAAATTCGATCAACGGAATTTTTGGCTAAAGTGGAGACCATCTGCCAGCTGGTGGAAGGGATGCCCCTGGCCATTGCGCTGGCTGCCGGGCAAACGCGCTGCATGTCAGCCACAGACCTCGTTGCGGAATTGAGCCACAATCTGGACGTACTGCGCACCTCTTCCGCCAATCTGCCAGATCGTCACCGCAGCATCCAGGCTTCTTTCGAGAACGCCTGGAGCCACCTTTCGCCGCAGCGCCAGAGCTTCCTAGCCCGGCTCACCCTGTTCCGCGCCCCCTTCACGGCCGCCGCCGCGGAAGCGATCTGCGCAATCCGTTCCGGCGATCTGCGTGCCCTGGCCGGCGAGTCGCTGCTCACCTGGGATACAACTGAGCGCTATCGTTTCCATCGCACCATCTGGCAATATGCCCGCGAGAAGGACGTCTTGCCTGCCACTGCCAAAATCGCCCTGCAGCAGAAATATGCCGAATGGTTCGCAAACCGCGTGCTTGAATTTCTTTCCGATCACGAATTGGCCCATTTTGCAGCAATGCTGGCTCAAATCGAAGCCGAACTGGAGGATGCGCTGCGATCCCTGTACTGGCTGATCGAGCAGCGGGATTGGGCCCGGGTCAAGCCCATGATCCTGGCTCTCTTTCGATATTATGAGGCCCGCGGCAAGTACCGTGCCGGCAGCGCCGCCATGAGCGAGATCGCTGAAGCCTGCGGGAAAATGGAAAACGGGCTCGCGGCTCAGGTGATGGCCTCTTCCCGAGCCGCCTTGCTGGCCCTGCGCATCCAGCAATTCACGTCGGCCGCCCGCTGGATCGAGTTTGCCGCGGCTCAGGCTACTGCACAGAACTGGCACGAAGAAGAAGCTTTTTGTCTGAACGTACTGGCCACACAGGCAATGGCAACGCACAGCGCCGGCGCTGGTGAAAAATATGCTCTGCAGGCACTCGCATGCGCCCGCCAGTACGCTGTGGAGGAAGAAGAAGCCCACGCCCTTTACACTCTGGGCAACTCCCGGATCAATAAAGGGGAACTCAGCCAGGCTGAAGCCGATCTGCTGGAGTGCAAACACATCTGCCAGGAGCGGAAAAGCTGGCGAAAACTGATGCGGGTGCTTAATTCGCTGGCGGATGCAGCCTGCTACCGTTCTGATCGGCAGGCGGCCCTCGATTGTTATTTTCAAGCTCTCGAAATCGCCGAAGGTACGCAGAACCCTTATTCTCAGGCGCTGATCGTCAACAACATTGGCACTGTCTACATGGAATTACAGGACTACCCGGCCGCGCAGGAATACCTCACGCACAGCATCGAGCTTTGCCAGCAGGTTTATGACCGCGAAGGGGAAGCTGTAGCACTTGCCAACCTGGGCGAAATCGCCCTCTGGCAGGGGGAAAGAGATCAAGCTGTAGAACTCTGCCGGCGCGCCCTGCAGATCAGCCTGGAAGCCGGCTCCAACTGGGGCGAGATGTCTGCCCGCATCATTCTGGCCCAGACGTACCGCGAACAGGCAGAAATGGCCAAAGCACGAGCGGAACTCACCCCTCTTTTACAAATGTCAGTGGCTTCAGACAGCCTGAACTTCTTCTATCGCGCTCTGGTCGAAGCCGCTGAATGGCTGGTCCAGACCGGCCGGCCCGACGGGGTCGCCGTCCTGCTGGCCA
>JAAZOQ010000078.1 GCA_012797695.1 Anaerolineaceae bacterium
ATCACCCACCACCCCTTGAGTGGCATCGACCACTTTATCCACAATTGCTTCAGAAGGCACAATGGTGAATAGAGTGCGGTTTGTCTTTTCTTTGTACTGCATCAAATCTTCGAGATTCGGGATCAAGGGCATATCATCTCGAAAAGCATCACTGCTCTGCAGTCGTTGTAACCCGGTGCTGGGCAGGATCGTCACACCGCTGACACCAGTGGTTTCCCACGCCGAAAGCACTTCCCTCATTCGGCTGTGGTCGTGTAAAACGAGCAAAATCATGTACATTATGAATTCTCCTTTTTAATCTCTGGTTCGGCTTCAAGGGCCGGTTGAAGGGGAGAAACTTCATCATCTTTCTTGAAAACCGTACGCAATAACGGCGGCGTCACCAGGGTCGTGATCAGAATCATCCCCACGATGGCAGAAAATACATCAGCAGACAGGTAACCAGAATCCAGCCCCAGTTTGGCAATGATCAACCCCACTTCACCTCGAGAGATCATGCCAATACCGAGTTGCAATGATTCGCGCCACGAGAATTTTGAAAGCAGTGCTCCTCCTCCTGCGCCAATGATTTTCCCAAGGATCGCGATCACAGTAATTCCTAAAATGATCCACAAAGCCTGAATATCCAGTGTGCGTAAGTTGACACTCAAGCCAATACTGACAAAAAAGATCGGCACAAAAAAGGCATACGCCATTGAATGGAGATTGGTCTCGATGATCCCTTTTTCAGGCGTGCGGGCAAACATCAAACCCGCGATGAATGTGCCGGTAATAGCCGCCATTCCACCCAACAGCTCAGCGGCCAGACCGTAGATCAGCATAATGACCAGTGCCAGGGTAGCAACTCCCTGACTAATAGGCAATTTGCTGGTCCAGCGAGTGATCAAAGGCAGCAGCCACAGCCCCACCCCAACTGAAAGGGCCAGGAAGACCACCATTTTGACAAAAACCATGACGATCTCGCCAAAATTGCTTCCACCCCCCAAAAAAGCCAGAAAAGTGGAGAGAAGCAAGATCACCAGAATATCATCGAAGACAGCCGCGCCCAGCATAGCCAGACCGACCTTGGATTGAATTTTCTTCAACTCGATCAAGACCTGAGCAGAGATCGAAACCGACGTCGCTCCCAGGGTCAGCCCCAGAAACATCCCGTGATTGAAATCCATGCCAGTCAATTCTCCAAAACCAAGGCCCATCCCAACTGGCAAAATCACGCCCAGAATTCCTGCGGTGGCCGAGACACGCGTATTTTTAGCCAGATCTTTGAGATGCAATTCCAGACCAGCCAGAAACATCAGCAATAACACCCCAATTTCGCCCATCTCGCTGATGAAATCGCCAACATGCGTATTCGTGATGAAAGAAAGCTGGGTAATGTTGAGCAGAGAAGGCCCAAGCAACACACCGACCAATAGTTCACCAAAAACGGCTGGTTGATGGATGAGCGTACTCAAATAACCAGACACTTTTGCTGCTACTAATATGATTACGAGTAATACTGCAAGTTGTAAGAAGTCGCTCATCGTATTTTTCCTGGGAGGTTTAGCTAAAGTGTATCATAATTTCATCACTGCAATGGACGGCTCAGTTAGGGTATACTGTCAGTGCGTGACCATTCTTGAGTAAAGAGGCTCTTATGACCCTTGATGATGAAAAAGCACGTTGGGAGGAAAAAGTCGTTCAACCCATAGTCAGCAAGTACAAAGAACGCAAAGCTGAATTCACCACCCCCTCAGGGATTCCACTACCACGCGCCGCGACCCCACAAGATTCCGATTACATGCAAAATCTGGGCTTTCCAGGCGAATATCCCTTCACCCGCGGCGTCCAACCCACCATGTACCGCAGCCGTTTCTGGACCATGCGCCAGTACGCCGGCTTCGCCAGCGCTGAAGAGTCAAACAAACGTTACCGCTATTTGCTCGATCAGGGCCAGACCGGCCTTTCCGTGGCTTTTGATCTGCCTACCCAAATTGGTTACGATGCCGATGACCCCATGTCACTGGGCGAGGTCGGCAAGGTGGGGGTCTCCATTTCTTCACTCAAAGATATGGAAATTCTCTTCGATCAAATTCCCCTGGATAAGGTCTCAACCAGCATGACCATCAACGCCCCGGCCGCCGTACTGTTAGCCATGTACATTGCCGTTGGCAAGCGCCAGGGCGTCGCTATGAAACAGTTACGCGGTACCATCCAGAATGACATCCTCAAAGAGTATGTAGCGCGTGGAACTTACATCTTCCCGCCTACCCCTTCTTTGCGCCTCATCACCGACGTTTTTTCTTTCTGCGAAAAAGAAATCCCTCTGTGGAATACGATCAGCATCTCGGGTTACCACATCCGCGAAGCCGGTTCGACCGCCGTGCAGGAAGTCGCTTTCACCCTGGCTGATGCCATCGAATACGTTCAGGCAGCCATCAAAACTGGTCAGCAGGTAGATGCGTTCGCTTCGCAGCTTTCCTTCTTCTTCGCCGCCCATAACAATTTTCTCGAAGAAGTGGCCAAATTCAGGGCGGCACGCCGCCTGTGGGCCCAGATCATGCGCGAACGCTTTGGCGCCCAGGATCCCAAATCGTGGATGCTGCGCTTCCATACCCAGACGGGCGGCTCTACCCTCACCGCGCAGCAGCCTGAAAATAACATCGTGCGGGTAACCCTGCAGGCCCTGGCTGCCGTAATGGGCGGGACACAATCTCTGCACACCAACTCAATGGATGAAGCTTTG
>JAAZOQ010000079.1 GCA_012797695.1 Anaerolineaceae bacterium
CCGCGTCGATCTGCGCCAAGTCGGCAAACGCACCCTGGAGTGCCTGATCCGCGTCGGTGCGCTGGATGCTTTCGGTCCGCGCAAGGCGCTGCTCGAGGTCATGGATAACATGGTCGCCATCAGCAGCAGCCACTTCCGCGCAGCCCAATCCGGGCAAATGAGCTTTTTTGGTACCGTGGCCGGCGTCGAAGAATCCATTTCGCTGCCCTCCGTTTCGATTCTGGACCCACGCGAGCAACTGGAATGGGAAAAGGAATTGATCGGGTTGTACGTCTCGGATCACCCGCTCAGCCCCTACCTGCCCGTGCTGCGCTCGAAAGTCACCCATTTCTCGAGCGAACTGGGCGACGTTTCTGGTAAAGAAAGCGTGACCGTGGCCGGTCTGGTCTCGAGAATGCGTACTCTGACCACGAAAAGCGGAAAACCCATGGCCTTCGCTACCATCGAAGACCTGCAAGGCCCCATCGAACTGGTCATCTTCCCCAAGACCTGGGCCAGATTCGGCAAACTGGTACATACCGACGGCATTTTGCTGGCGACAGGCAAGGTCGACGATCAAAGCAGCGACGCCAAAATACTGGTGGATGAGCTGAAGGAATTAACCCCGGCTGACCTGCAGGGAGCTGCCAATGAGGCTCCCGCCGCTTACGATGCGCATCAGGCCACCCACCGCGCCGCCGAATCACGCCCGCCCAGCTCACAACTGCTCGGCCCTTCCACCGTGGAAGCGCTGGAAGAGGAAGCGTCGTTCCCAAGCGAGCCGGAAGACTGGCAAATGATGGAACCGCCTGAATTCGATGATGCGGCCCCATTTGCTGATGAAGAAATGGGCATGCCCGAAGAAATAGAACCGGCTCATGAAAGCGCGCCTGCGCCAGTAACAGCCGCGGCTCCGCAGGCAAAACACCCGACCCCCACCCCGGCAGTTGTGGCAGCCAGTGCTGTTGCAGCAGCAGTCACCTCTCTCTCACCAGTTGCGGTTGTTCCCCAGCCCCAGACCAGCGATGCCTTACCGGCAAAAATGGTCTCGCCCCGACCGGCGGAAGAAAAACGCCCGCGGCGACAAAAGAGCGAAGACGCCCACATGGTGACGGTTATTCTGCGCGCCAGCGGAGAAAAGGAACGCGACATCCGCCGCCTGAAATGTGTGCACGGACTGCTGCGCTCCAGCCCCGGCAATGACCATTTCTGTTTTTACATTTTCGAAAACGGCCATCGTCATTTACTCGACTTCCCCAATGACACCACCGGAGTGAATAGCCAATTGCTCGAGAGGCTGGTAGAATTGGTCGGAAATGACAACGTACAGGTGGAAGCCCTGAAATTACAATAAAAGAGTCAAATGATATGGCGAACGAAAACAAGAAGATCAAAACAATTGGGGTGATGACTTCCGGGGGAGATGCCCCCGGGATGAATCCGTTCATTCGCGCGGTGGTGCGCACCGCAGCGGCCAATGACATCCGCGTTCTGGGCATCGAAGAGGGCTACGAGGGCCTGATCCACGGCAAATTCCGCGAGCTGGGCGTGCGCGACGTCGGCGGCATTCTGCAGCGCGGCGGAACCATCCTGCAAACCGCCCGCAGCAAAGAATTCCGCGAGCCCAGCGGGCAGCGCGAAGCCATCCGGCAGATGAACAATGCCGGCATGGATGCAGTGATCATCGCCGGTGGGGATGGATCCCTGCACGGCGCGCAAATGCTGGAACAAAAAGGCTTCCCCATCATGGGGGTACCTGCCAGCATCGATAACGACATTTACGGCACGGATATGTGCATCGGCGTGGACACCGCACTGAACACCATCGTGGACGCCATCGACAAGATCCGCGATACCGCTTCTTCGCACAACCGGGCTTTTCTGATCGAAACCATGGGCCGCCAGAGCGGCTATCTGGCCGTTCAGGCAGGCATCGTTTCAGGGGCCGAACTGGTGCTCTTCCCGGGCTGCAATACCCAACCCGATGAAGTAGCCGCGGCCATCGAGAACGCCTATCGCCGCGGCAAAACCCACGCCATCGTGGTCGTCGCGGAAGGATATACTCCCCACACCAATGAACTGAGCTCGCTGATCGACGCCATGGAAATCGGCTTCACCACCCGGGTCACTATTTTGGGGCACATTCAACGCGGCGGCAAACCGACCGCCTTCGACCGCATGCTGGCTTCCCGCTTCGGAGTGAAAGCCGTCGAGTTCCTGCTGGAGGGGCATTCCAACGTGATGGTGGGGTTGGATGGGCGCGATATGGTTCCCATCCCCATTGACGATGTCATTGCCAACGTCAAAGAGGTCTCGCAGGATTACCTGCACATGATGAGTACCCTCTCGCGTTAGTCTTCTCTAGAAATGAACAGAGTCCCTGATTCTCAGGGACTCTGTATTTTTTATCGTTACGGCATTACTGGATTTTCTTGCCCATAGAAGCCACATAGATCACGAACTGGCTTTTACCATCCAGGCCGAGAGTGCGATTGGCCTTCTCGTCGTCATAAGCCGCGATTGGGCAGATGCCGCAGGAAAGCTGTTCCGCCGCCAGGGCCAGGTTTTCACACACGTGGCCCGCGTCCAGCAGCAGGTAGCGGTAGCCGCGTTCCACGTAACGCCAGAACATGCGGTCCACCACCGCCGCCCAGAAAAAGGTGACTGCACTGGTGGCTACCTGGCTCTGCTGCAAACTTGCCTCAGTCAATAACTCATTGATGTTTTCAGGCGCGGGTAACCTGCCGATCTGGTTCTCGATGGCCAGGTAACGATACAGGCCCGGGGTCAACCCTTCGACACGGTTGACCAACAGATAGGTTTCGAAGGCATGGCGCGCCCCGGCAGAGGGGACAGTGCGCAGGGTCACCGGGCGGCTGGTCACTTTCTTCACCCCCTGTGTCGCCCACAGCAGGTAAGCCAACTCATCCAGGGTCAGGGCTGCTTCACTGTATTTGCGTAAAGTCCTGCGTTCAGCAATCGCGGTGCGCAGCTCCAGAGCAGGCACCTGAATCTCTGCCGGATCGGGCAGAGCGATCCCGGTCACGCCCTGCGGCAGCGGCAGCTCCAGCGGCGGCTGCGGAACAATGCCCAGTTCTTCGGGTGAATCAGAAAGCTCCGCATAGCAAGTACGGCGCATGAATTCTTGACCAATCGATTCTGTCATTTTTTTCTCCTCTCTGAAAAATCCATTAATCGCCGGCAGCCTTGCGCACCCCCGGCAGAAAACGCCTGACCAGCCCCAGGATCATCTGCAGCTCAGGTGCCTTGAGCAATGCCAGTATGGCAGCATATAACCCAACCCCAATGACCGCTCCGCCCAGAGCAATCAACCACACCGATTGCCCGCTCAAGAAGTGCAGCCAGCCCCACAGTCCCAGAGACATGACCAGCGTCGCCAGCGCGGATTTAAGCAGCCCGGCACCGATCACGTGCAGATGCAGCCCGCCCAGGCGGCGGCGCATGAAGAAGAGCAAACCACCCGTTTCGAGCGCGGTGGCCAGTGAATTGGCCAGGGCCAGGCCACCGTAAGGCAGCCAACCTACCCGGCCAAAAAGCCAGGTGAATAAAAAGCTGAAGCCAATGTTCAGCGACATTGCCACCACCCCGACTAGAACCGGGGTACGGGTATCGTGCAAGGCATAGAAAGAGCGCGAAACAATCTCGACCGTGCTGTGAAAGATCAGCCCGGCCGCATACCACAGCAACACCCAGCTTACCTGCAGCGTGGAGGCGGCGTCGAACACACTACCGTGCTGGTAAAGCAACGCGATCAGGGGCTGGCGCAGCAAGATCAGTCCCAGTGAAGCCGGCAGGGCCAGCGAAAGCACTGCCCGCAGCAGCACCGCCAGAGAAGAACGCATCTCATCAGATTTTCCGCGCGCCACCTGTGCCGAAAAAGTGGGCAAAGCCGCAATGGCGGTGGCCTGCGCGATGAAAGCCTCCGGGATCATCATGGTCGAGAAAGCAATGCTGATCGCCGTCAGCCCAGAAGTCCACTGAGAAGCCAGATTGGTATTGATCAAGAAATTAAGCTGCACAATCGATACCCCGATCAGCCGCGGCCCCATTAACCGGGCCACCTCGCTCACCTCGGGGATATGCAAGCCCAGGCCAAGCATGTACTGCCGCCCTGGCAAACGCAGCAAGGCCGGCAATTGCACTAAAGCGTGCAAGCCAGCCCCCAGCGCCACCCCCCAGGCCAAACCCGTCACTCCCAGGTGCGGTACGAAGAACAGCACCCCCAGAATCTTGCCCAGAGAATACATGGCCGGGGCGAAAGCCGGCCAGAGAAAGCTCTGGTGCGCATTGAGAATGCCCATCATCAGAC
>JAAZOQ010000080.1 GCA_012797695.1 Anaerolineaceae bacterium
ACAACGAAGTGTGCTCTTTTGGGCACACCTCGTTCGTTATTGAGCCACTCCCCTGCTTTTTTTCAGTCGTTCTCAACCTTCCCGATGGGCGAGTAAATCCGTGACCTTTTATCCCCTGAAACTGTTTACTCCCGATAAATTGCCAGAATATCTTCGATGACCGCGTATCCAGTGGGCAGGCGGCCAGCGCCAGGGCCAATGAGAGTAACCTCCCCCAGATAGTCAGTACTGAAATGGATAGCATTGGTGGCACCGCTGACCCCCGCCAGCGGATGGGCCAGCGGCAGGCGCTGCGGTTGGACCGAAGCATTGAGCCCAGTCTCAGTTTTTTCGAGGCTGCCGATCAACTTCCAGCGCTCGCCGGCAGAACGGGCCGCGGCCACGTCGGACTGGGTCAAAGCGGTGATGCCGGTGCGGTCCACTTCGTCGAGACGCAAGGCCGTATTCATGAGAAGCCGGGCCAGGATGACAACTTTACCGGCAGCATCGAAGCCCTCTACATCCCCAGTGGGATCCGCTTCGGCATAACCCAGCTTCTGTGCTTCTGCCAAAGCCGCGGCATAGCTCATGCCTGATTCCATCTGGGTAAGAATGTAATTGGTGGTGCCATTGAAAATGCCCATCACGCGATGGATGTGCGCCGGGGCCAATATCTCCATCCCCAGACGCAGCGCAGGAGTACCACTCATGACGGTACCCTCCACGCCCATCTGAACGCCGTTGGCAGCAGCCAATTGCTGCAATTCAGAATAGGCCAGCGCCACCGGACCTTTATTGGTCGAGACAACGTGCTTGCGGTGGCTGAGCGCTTCTTTGAAGTGAGTGATCGCCGGCTGCCCTGTTTTGAGATCGGTATAGCTCATCTCAACGATGACATCCGCGTTCGACTCACGGATCATGGCCACAGCATCCCATGCGGGCTTTTCCTCGGGCAAGCCGTGAAAATTTCCATCCGCGCTGATTTTTTCGAGCAAGCGAGCCGCATCGAGACCCTCGGGAGCATAAACGCTGCCCTTGAGTGCATCCGACACTGCCACGATCCGCAGCTCCAAACCACGAGCAGCGGCATAATCCGCAGCGGATTCCGCGAGGATCTGGGCCAATCCCTGCCCTACGTTGCCAAAACCGATCAAACCAAGACGTACCTGCTTCACCATAGCGCTCCTCCAAAATCAATTGGAAAGATTATGCCTACAAGTCAAGATTTTGGCAAGCAAAAGGCCTCCCAAATTGGGAGGCTTAATCTTCGTAATTCTTTTTGACCAAAGCAATGATCTCTTCTTGAGAAAGGCCCAGCGATTTGTAGTAAGCCATGTCGCCGGCCAATCTCTCCTGAACCAGGGCGCTGCGCTTCTCCTGCAGTGCCTGGGGTGGCAAGGGAGCCACGAAGCAGCCTTTCCCGGCCATGGTATAGATCAAGCCGGCGTGTTCCAGCTCCTCCCAGGCGCGTTTGACCGTGATGACACTGATGCGCAGCTCACTTGCCACCGTCCGAATCGGAGGCAGACAGGTATCACTCAGCAATTCCCCTTTGATGATCTGGGCGCGAATCTGATCAACGATCTGCTGATAGATCGGCACATCCGAGGTATTCGAGATCACAATATCCATAAAGAGATTATAAATCGACCTTTTCAAAATTGGCGGCAGCCCGGTGATAGGTGAAAAACATCGTGCCCAACCAGACGATCATCCCGGCAAAAAGGATCGGCAACTGACGGACCATTGCCGCCGGATCCAGAGTATCCAGAAACCGACTGACCGGCGAGGGAATCCAGACCAGCATCTCAGCAGCTAAGTAATAGAGCAGAATGGCAACGCTGCCCGCAATGAGAGCCGTCGAAAGTTTATAGGCCGTCCGATAAAAGAGAGGAATGAAAGTTACATTGAATGCAGACAGAAAGCCAAAGACCAGACCAAAAAAGGCCACATTCAAATCAATTCCAGCCAGATTCCCGGCATTGTGATAAAGATGATTGGCCAGGATCGCCAGCGGCACCGCCAGGGCAACCTGTACCAGTTCGATGACGGCAATCATCCAACAGCGCGCCTTAACGATATCCCGTTTGCGGATGGGCAGGAGCGCCGTGTAGAAAATATCCTTGTTTTCGCGGCCCGCGAGAAAGACAAAAAAGATCGACAGACAAACGTACAGGAAATCAACGTAGCCCGGATAACTGGGAATCAGCATCATGGCACATAAAGCCAGAAACAGGTAGGTGGTCGGATGAGCGGCCAGCTTGAATTCTTTATAAAGCAGGTTTTTCATTGCACTTACTCTCTTTCGATATGGATCATAATGTTTTCGAGGTCCGCCGGACCCACTTCAAGGCCAGAGGCTGCAGCCAAATCTGATTTGCGCAGCATCCCTTCGAAACCAAACTTGTGTTCATGCAGCCCGATCAACTTTGACTTAAGATCAGCGGTAAGCTGCGCTGAGGTGCCGCTCACCAAACGGTAAGCATCGATGAACTCATCCTTGTTCGTTCTGGCAAAGACCGCGCCATCTTTAATATAGGTAATGTAATCGGCGCACTTCTCGAGATCGGAGATGATGTGTGTGGAAAAGAGAATGCTGTGATCGCCATCTTCGATAATGTTCTGGAAGAGGAGGAGCAATTCATCACGCGAGACCGGGTCCAGCCCGCTGGTTGGCTCATCCAGGATCAGCAAGCGAGCATGATGCGAGAGGGCCAAAGCCAGCGAAAACTTCACCCGCATCCCCGCCGACAACTCATCGACCTTCTTTTCGGGGTCCAGCTCGAACTGATCCAGATAGCGGCGGTAAGCAGCATCATCCCATTCGGAGTAAAAACGACGCGTGACCTCGACGATCGTGGATAGCTTTTTCTTGGGGTAGAAATCTACCCCACCCAGCATAAAACCGATCTTTTGTTTGCACTGCAGCTCGTTCTCGGCGTAATCCATGCCCAGCATGGTCACCTTCCCAGCATCCGGATGCACCAGACGCAGGATCGACTTGAGGGTCGTGGTCTTGCCAGCGCCATTGCGGCCGATAAAACCCATGATGTAGCCCTCTTCCAGACTGAACGAGACATTCTTGAGATCGAACTTCTCGTAGTGTTTGTAAAGATTTTGAACCGAAAGAATCTCCATAGTGACTTCTCCCAACAACTGTGCATATCGTATATACACAATATAACACTCACCCACACAGCTGTCAAGGGATTCCCCGACAAAAGAGTTTTAATTGATCATGCCCCGCAAGGAGAGACTGCGAGGCATGACAAAGGGAGGAAAGGGATCAGCAAATTCAGGTCAACCGAGAATCAATCGCGGGGCGGATAACCGGTAATCTCGCGAATCTCATCATAGAGCGGCTGCAAACGTTCGTACATCTTGCAGTACACCCGGTTGAACAATTCATCATAAATCTTATGATTCTGGGGATTGGGTTCAAAAGCTGTCCCAGGATGGGTCATCTGGCGAACGGCTGTTTCGAAATCAGGATACAGCTTCATACCCACGGCCACATCCATCGCCGCGCCCAGACCAGAAGCTTCATAAACGTGCGGGCGTGAAGTGGGCAGACCAAAGATATCCGCGGTCAACTGCATCGCGGCCGGGCTCTGACTGCCGCCACCGGCTACGCGAATTTCTTTGATGGGGATATGCGTGCGCTTCTCGGTGCGCTCCATGCCCTCACGTAAAGCATAAGCCAAACCCTCGAGGATGGAGCGGTACATATAGGCGCGGGTATGGACGTCCCCAAAGCCAATGATGGCACCTTTGGCTTCTGGGCCAGGGACCTTGAGCCCCGGCGACCAATACGGCTGCAGCATCAAGCCTAAAGACCCGGCTGGCACCGAGTTCACCAGATCATCAAAAAGTTCCTCGGTCTCGACACCGCGCTCTGAGGCCAGGCGTTCTTCATTCATGCCAAACTCACGTTTGAACCAGCTTACCATCCAGTAGCCCCGGTAAATCTGCACTTCCAGCGAATAGGCCCCTGGCACGGCCGCCGGATACGGCGGGATCAAGGGAATCACCTCGGTATACTTTTTGAGGGTGGTATTGATGGTAGCGGTTGTACCATACGAAAGACAGGCAATCGCCGGATCGACACAACCGGCACCGATGACCTCACAGGCCTTATCGGCGGCAGCAGCGATCAAGGGCAAGCCCACCGGGATGCCCGTTTCTGCGGCGGCCTGGGGAGTGATCTGCCCCAAAATGCCGCTGGGCGGCACGAGATCGGGCAGCAAAGCCGGATCCATGGGAACCGCCTGCCACTTCCAATCCGATTTACTGGACCAGGCCAGTTTCTTGTAATCGAAGGGAACGTAACCCACCTGGCAGGCAACGGAATCGACATAGTTACCGACCATCTTTTGTGTCAAATAGCCAGACAGGAACAAGAATTTGTGCGTCTTTTGCCAGATCTCAGGCTGATTGATACGAATCCAGTTGGCTTCGGATTCCGCCTGCATGTAAGACACCGTCTCGCTCATCCCGGCCAGCTTAAAGAGAGTTCCCCAGACACCACCTACCGGTTTTTGCCCGGGTTGGCGGCGCTGATCGAGCCAATGAATGGCAGGGCGTAAAGGCTGCCCCTCTTTATCCACGTTGATCAAAGTACAGCGCTGCGTCGTCAATGCCACCCCGGCGATGGCTCCTTTCTCCACCCCGGGCATGGTCCAGAGCTGCTGACAAGCCTGACAAATCGCCTGCCAAAAAACGTCGGGGTCCTGTTCAGCGTACCCCGGCGCTGTCGAGAAATATGGTGTGATGGGAACCCGAGACTTAGCGATCAACGCTCCATGCAAATCGAAAAGCAAAGCCCGTACCGATTGTGTGCCATTATCAATTGCCAAGAGCATTTCTTTCGTCATTCCTCACTACCCTCCTCTTCAGAGTATAAGAGATTAATTAAACAGAATGGTGCGATGGATCAGAAAGAGTTCTACTTAACAAAATTTCTGCGATCTTCCTGACTTACCTTATTTTCACAACGGCAACCGACAAACTTTTCGGCGCTGCAGCCAGCAGAAAAAGCGGAAGCAAAAAAAGATCGCAGAAAATGTGGCAATTTAATCTATTCCTTGTCCAGGTCTTTGCTCCAGCGTTTTTCTTTCTGCTCGGGGCTCATATCCAGCCCCAGCGTGCCGCCGGGATTCATAATGAAGTTTGGATCAAAGTGTTCTTTCAGGCTGCGGATGACGCCCATCTGGGCGGTGCCGATCTGCCCTTCGAGCCATGGGGAAGTCTGCTTCCCCATGCCATGATGGTGGCTCATCGCTGCACCGCTCTTCTGAATCGCTTCCAGAATACCATATTGTAAATCCAGATACTCTTTAATGGTATTCATTTTCGCGATAAAGATGAAATACAGATTACCGCCCTGCGGATAAGCATGGGAAAGATGGGTCATGCACACCGTCTGCGGACGGCTCTTCACAAAGGCGCGCACAGACTTATGAACCTGTTCCATCTGAGACCAGGTCACGGCACACTCGAGGGTATCGATGAGAATACCGAAATCCTGCAGGTCCTCGCGCATGTAGGGATCGCGGAAGCGGCCTTTCTCCCAATTGCTGGTGACCGGGGCGAAAGAAATATCAAAAGCACCATATTTGCGGCAAATCTGGCGAATTTTGGCATTGACGTGACGAGAGAAGCCGCGCTCCCCTTCAGTGTGACCGAGCAGCAGACATTTCTGCATGGGCTGGTAACCGAAGAGTTTGAGCACAGAATCAGCGATCGTGCCCTCGATGTGATAGAGCTTCATGGCCACATCGGTTTCCTCTGGATCAGACAAACGGAACACCGACGGGAAGCCAAACTCACTCTGCATGATCTCGCGGCAAGCCTCGCGAGCATCCTGCCAGTTCTTGAACATGTAGCTGTAGCGGCGGCGGTTCTGCGGCAGATAACGGCTCAATTTCAGGGTAACGTTGGTAAGGATGCCAAAGGTACCTTCACTGCCCATCATGATCTGATCGAAATCGGGACCGGTAGCGCAGCGGGGAACTTCGCACGTCTTGAAGACACCCCTGGGGGTGACGTATGCCTGAGAAATGACAATGTCTTCGATCTTGCCATAGTAAGTGCTGTTCTGCCCGGCCCCGCGGGTAACTACCCAGCCGCCAACACTCGAATACTCGAACGACTGCGGAAAATGCCCGCAGGTATAGCGACGCTGCGCGCCCAACTTTTCAGGAGCGTGATTCAGAAGGTCTTCCAGCGCCGGGCCGGACATGCCCGCTTCGACGGTGATGGTCTGATCCACCTCATTGAAGCGCACCACCCGATTCATGTGAACGCTCATATCAATGGAAATACCTCCCTTCACCGCCTCAAAACCGCGGGTCACACTGGAACCGCCGCCAAAGACGTACATGGCAACGTCATTTTTATTGCAATACTCGACCAGTTTTTCGATCTCAGCCTGACTGCGTGGCGCCACCACAGCATCGGCAATGTTCTGCACAATGTGTTTGCGCAGGCGCAGCGCGTCGATCATGCCGCCGCCATAAGAGCGGTGGATGCGGGTATAGACATCGGTACGTACATTCTCAGCCCCGCAGACTTCACGGAAGAATTCCAGGTGTTTGGCGGCCAGCTTGACCGGTACCTCCACCTCCACCGGGTCAAGGGCCAGATCGAGCGGCACCATCATGTCCGTGCAGGACATACCAAAGGTATCGAGCATCAAGCGCACCAATCCGCTGTTGGGGTGCTTGAATTGATCGGGGGCACCCCATTTAAAAAGAGAGCGATAAGTGCCATCAGGGACACGCTGTTCATACCAAGGGGGAGTGCATTTCACTTTTTTAGACATGGTTTCTTCCTCTCTTTATTTTTCGATCCCGGTGGGAGCCGGGGAATAATAAGCGCGATAGATGCGCCAGTAACGTTCTTCTTCACGCTGCCACTCCGCATCACTCCAGCCCAATTCAGGCTGAGTAATCTGGCGGATGCGCGCCATCTCAGATCGAGCTCCCTCAGGGAGCAGCATGCCCACACGGACACGGCGCAGCAACAGATCATCCAGATGCTGCACCCCGCCGCAGCGTGCCGCCCAACGGATTTCAGCCCAGAGGTTCGGCAAGGGACCAATGTGATCCAGTTCGCCGGGCTGAGCCGCCGCCAGCATGGATTCTGTCTCGCGATTGTAACGGCCCAACAGATAAGTCCAATCTTTGAGGGTCATGCCGGCCGGAGCATTGACCTGCGGCAAGGGATCAAAATAGCGTACC
>JAAZOQ010000081.1 GCA_012797695.1 Anaerolineaceae bacterium
GAAATGGTGGAACTGCACGGTGGGCAGATCTGGGTGGAAAGCCTCGAAGGCGGGGGCAGCCGCTTCAGTTTCTTACTGCCGCTCAACCCGGCGCAGGTCAATGCGGCCCACAGTGTTTTTCGGTAACAGTCTTGTCAAAACAGGGCAGTGTGGTATATAATCACTGCGTCCAACGGGGCGTGGCTCAGCCCGGTAGAGCGCACGGTTCGGGTCCGTGAGGTCGGCGGTTCGAATCCGCCCGCCCCGACTAATGGCAACCGGAAACCTCATAGTTCGGTAAATTGTGTACCCGTGAGGTTTCCGGTTCAAAAAAGGCCAAAATCTGCTCAACCGTAAACCGCACGGCTAGAAACCTCCAGTCTTTAAGAAAACCCAAGATTTCATCCCAAAAAAACACTCCATATCTTTATCGGACGGCTACCGATTTTATCGGTTGTCGTCGCTACATACCGGAGGTTGCACGGATGAAAAAACTTAAGTTTTCACAGGCTATCGAGGGATTTGATCTGGCTTGTCGGTCGCGTCATCTCAGCTTGCATACTTTGGCAGACTACCAAAATACGTACCGGAAATTGCAGGCCTTTCTTGACAAAGATCCTCCGTTCGAAAAAATCGACAAAGACATATTGGAAAAATTCCTAGCTGCCCAGACGCACGTTTCTAACAAGACAGTTTCGAACTACCACATTGGCTTGTCAGCTCTGTGGACCTGGGCTGTCACACAGAATATAGTTTCGGGAAATCCGCTGCATTCTATCGAGCGCCCAAAAGCCGGTAAGCCAGATATTATCCCTTTTACAGAAGCCGACGTTCGTGCAATCCTTGCAGCGATAAAACAATCCAAAGTATATGTACGTCCCGGGAAGAGAGCGGGCGCCCATACATTACCACAAGCTGATCGAAACAGGGCGATTGTCTTGACGCTCCTAGATACTGGGATGCGGGCTTCAGAACTCTGTGAGCGCTTCATCAAAGACGTCGATCTGCGTAACCAGGACAAGACGATCACCATCATTGGCGGGAAGGGTGACAAAGACCGCCACGTGCCGATCTCAGCTCGAACGGCCCAGTCGATATGGAAGTATCTGGCTACCCGCCCTGGTTCACGTTTGAGCGAGCCATTATTTGCAACAGATAGTGGTCGACACATCGAACGGAATAACCTGGGCAATATGCTCTCAGCGGCTGGTGAGCGTGCTGGCGTTCCAGACGTGCATCCGCATCGGTTTCGTCATACATTTGCGATCAATTTCCTGAGAAACGGTGGGAATATTTACGCACTTCAGGCTATCCTTGGTCATGAAACTCTGGAGATGTGCTTACGTTACCTGAAGATTGCCCAGGTAGATCTAGACGATGCCCATCGCAGGGCCAGCCCTGTCGATAATTGGCAATTGTAAAATAAAATAGCCCGGGTAAGAACCGGGCTATTTTATTCCTGTTCAGATTTTCTTATACACAAGCAGTGTTTCATCCTGAATAGGGGTACCGAATGACCACGATACCAGAACCACCGTTCCCGCCGGGTGCGGCGAATTGAGCAGCACCCCCACCGCCACCTCCGGTATTTGCGGCGCCAGCCGTGGGACCATATGAATACCCGATGCCACCGTTACCACCTCCACCCTGGCCGCCAGTTCCACCTGGCACCCCAGTGTCACATCCACCACCGCCGCCACCTCCGTAGAATTTCTGCGTACCACTAATCGATGAACCTATGCCTATTCCGCCATTCCCGGATACTATTCCAGAAGTACCAGCTCCTGCAGCTCCACCTCCTCCGCCACCACGTGCTGTTCCCGAAGTTGTGCCGGAACCACCAGCATTACCTTGTTCTGAAGTGCCTGCCCCGCCGGATCCGTAATGCCCCCCTCCACCACCCGATCCTCCACTAAGGCCATTTGCCATCCCTCCCGTGCCACCAAAGGCGCCGCCCCCACCACCCCCGACGGCGATGAGCGTTCCGAAAACAGAGTTGCCTCCATTGTCACCTTTATCAGGCGGGTCGACAGATACAGAACCTCCTGCACCTCCTGCCCCGATAGTTACTGGCATCGCTCCAGGCGCCACAGCGTAGGCGGCCCCGTGTATCACCCCGCCTCCACCTCCGCCGCCACCAGAATACTGGCCACCACCACCCCCGCCACCGCCAACGACCAGCACCTCAACGAAACCGCCGGTAATAATCGTAAACGTGCCGTTTGCGGTAAACGTATGGATCCTCCAATTGTCAACGACAGATACAGAACCTCCTGTGGCAAGAACCGGCACGATCCCAGCTTCGATTGTGCTACTGAAGTCGGTGAGTTGGCTGTTTTTCGATCTTACCCCGGACCTCTTGATGCCCATTTTAATCTGCCTCTTCCGATCCCATTATCAAACAAGTGACTTTGTCCGCAGTCGTAGACAATCCGGTTAGCTTTGAAGCGGCATCAACGAGCAGGCCTTCATTCCCAAAGGTGAGTTGAACCGTTTCGTTTGCGCCCAATGAGATTTTATAGATTGGATATTCATCGGTGCCATCATGATAATTGAGTGTGGCAACTTCGGTGGTGGTATTCCCGTTGTGGAGCAGAATGTTGTGGACCAACGCTTTCGTAGCCGGGAGCGGATCGTAGAGGTCACCCTTTGCATCGGCCAGGCGTGAAAATGCCAGTTTTTTGGTCACAAATGTTGTCATCGCAAACTCCTAAATCAATGCATAGATTTGGTTGAGATCTGCTGCTGGGCTACCAGATCCACCACCTTGTAGAGCAAGCCAGGCTTCAAGCGTAGCGTCGTAGATCAGAATGCAGAATTCCAGGGGAATGTCTACGTTTCCTACGCAGCGGATATTACCCGCGCCATTTCTGAGAATGACTGATCGGCCGTCGTTTGCCGGCCGTATAACCAGTAGTTGTCCATCCAACCCGGCGTCGATTGTGGTCAGATCGTCGATTGCGTCATCTGACTGCGTGTCGACAGTGTGATAGGTCTGGGATGGTGTGATCGATCCGCTGGAGATCGTTAACTCGACTGTCGATCCGAAAACCAGAGTTTTCATGGCTTCCTGGATCATTCCTTCCAAATCGATATCGACGTCGGTCGAGTCATTTTCTGAATTATCGATAGCCAATAGGCCATTGGTTGTCAGGAAGTTGATCCTGGAGCGGACTGCAGCATCTACACCATCAATTTGTATGACGTGCCCTCCATCCCCACCACCTCCGCCGCCTGTAAATGTAAGGGTCAAGGTTTTGGCGGCAGCATTGTAAGAGCCCGAGACTCCGGCACCGGTGAAATTGAGTTTTGTTGTGCCCGCCTGGACCGTGCCAGACAATTGAACTTGCTGGATAGTCACGTTCAGGATGTCAGCCAGTTCTTCGTCCTTCTCAGTTTTTAGATTGCTTATTGCTTCATCCAGCTGTGACAATGGCGTGTTAAATGTATTGTCATCAGCGGGCGATCCATACTCGATGGGATCGTGATAATTTGTGCTCATCTCAACTCCTTATAGATATGCCACTGCCTGGACCACACCGCGTAAAGTTAGCTGCGCCTCGATCCTGGCAGATTTTTCGATAGAGGTTGAAATAGTTACCTGATTGCTTTCCTGCTTTGGACGGAAGATCTCGTTGATCACTTCATTGGTAAGGTCAATTGCATACCACCCACTGCCGAGTTCGATTGCGTTGAAGCGAACATCCGCACCCCCATTTATTTTGATGACCAGGTCTTCCAACGATAGAGTATTCGCCGCGCTTTCTTCGAAGATCCCGTACTCCATATGAATGTTAGGGGTCAATGTGTGCGTATGGTTGGGAGTGGAGTGTGTGTGGCTGGGAATATCGACTGTGTGGGTATGGTTAGGGATGTAGACTGGATGGCTATGCATCGTCGATCCAATGCCGTGGTAATGATGAGTGCTATCGACATAGATGTTAAGTGTGGTATTGGCGTTGCCCCAGGAAATCGCATCGGTGGCTGTTGCCACAGTTGAACCACCCGAGCTACTGGTCTGACTGCTGCCACCGCCGTTACCACTCGTACTTCCACCGCCTGAAGCCGTGGTCGTGGATTGCCCGGCCACCGATTTGACCGTTGAGCGTAATGGTTGAATTCTGAAGCGGAGAAGCGCCTGTTGGATGGTGGTATATTCCAATCCCAACCAGAAACGGAAAACACAAGGGTGGCTGTCGTCCATTTCATCACGATAACTGAGATTATCGACGCTGGCGCTGAGTTGAGGGTGGGCAGTAAACACTTTAGCACTTTGTGCCTGGCTTACCAGGAAATCTACGTCGCTTACCGGCTGCCGGTCGATAGTCGATACTTCTACACCGGAGGTGTGCAGGCCGTTGGCGTCGATTACCTGATCCACTCGAATGATGTTGAGTACCTGGTCTATGTCCTGAATGACGTTGCCATCGGTGATCTTCCGATAGACGACTCGCATGGTGGATCCGGGTTCGAGTAAGCGGTTAGCCCCGGCTAGCTGGATTTTGTACGCTTTTAACGGCTGTTTGTACCTCTCCAGGTAAGCGAACGAGGCTTGCAATAGCATGTTCGATGCACTTTGTACATCTACGTCTGTGTTGCTTACGGGGCCCAAGTCCTTGAAATCGATCACCCTTTCGATGCGACCATATAATGATTCTGCGGCGTCGTTGCGTAGATAATTTTCAGCCTTGTTCAACGTGTAACCAGTTAACGCGGCGTTAGTCGCTGCAGCCAGGGTCGCCACCACATTACCGTTACCAGAGCCCCGTGGTATCAAACGTGTGATAACATCGGCTGCGTCGCGAATCTCTTCCAGTTTGGTGATGATTACTACCTCTGTCGATCCTTCAAAAGCTACCGTGTCGTTGACGTGTTGTATTGCCCGGACACCACAAGAATCGAAATCGGATGCGGGGCCTAACCAGATGATTTGCCGGCCGGCCCCAAGCCGCCATTGTTCGCCGATCCGGTCGCAGATTGCCGTCAGGGCATTCAATACGTTTTCACCTTCGAACTGGTTGTAGACCAATTCTTGAGTAACCCCATTGATGATTGCCCAACCTGTGGGTGCCAGAGCCATGACCCGGCTGGGGCCATCCAGTACACCGGTGCTTGCCTCTGCAAGTTGTAATGCCCCAACACTGCGGTAGGTTAACTCGCGGCACAAGTCATTGCCCGAAACCGTATAAACCAGGCTACCATCTATACTCTGGGCCGAGACTTGGTCGATGATTCCTCCACCAAGGGCGCGGATAGTTCCGTCGTCATCGATGTAGCGACAAATGGCTGTCCTTTTTTCTCGTAGCAAAGCGATATTCGGATCCAGGCCACTAACTTCGAATTCGAATTCCCCTGACCCGGAGAGGAGTTTGCTGATTCGGAATGTGCTTGGCCGCAGAGGACCTGCTCCAAATCGGACGCCATTGTTGTTTTCTATGTCTATCCAATAATTTTTCATCAGTACCAAACCTCGTAGTAGACCGCATCTGCGCTAGCGCCATTGCCGCAGCCGTTGTAGCGAATCGTCACCCGGTTGTCGCCAGGCAGTAATGTAAACCAGGCACCCAGGTCGGCTGACGGTCCTAGCTCCAGATTGTTATATGCGTCTGCCACATCGGTACAGGTCACCTGCATTACTGCACAATCGACTTGCAATTTCCCTCCAGCGGGGATCGTGCCGGCATAGCTTAAAGTTTCCCCTCCATCACGTTCGATGATCACGTTGCTTATGTCAGCGCCTCCGGCTTGGATTGTGATTACCAGAGCCCGGATCGGTGCCCGGCCAGGATCATCGGCCTCTCCTACTTTCCATATTGCCAGGGTTGGGCTGCCAATCAGCTTGACCTGGTTTGGGCTTCCGATGATATACCCCGTATTGAGCCGGATTCCTGAATTGAGCAGCCAGGCTCCTTTATAAATACCGCGCCAGGCGCCATCCTGACAGACGAAACGCAGTTCCACGTCCTGGATGAAGCGAAACTTCGAAAGTTCATATGAACGAGTGGCGGCAATCTCGACCAACCTGGCATAGACCCAATGTTCCTCGCCATTGTACAGACGCCTGTACAATCTATCTCGCTTCCCTCGCAATGCCATTAGTCGGAAAAAGAGGTGGCTTAATTCCTGCTCACTGTCCGCGACCAGTCGTAGAGACTTTGTACGTTCCACTACACCTGGGAAACGCTGTTGAGCTCCGAAACCGTCCAGGGCGCCGCCTTCGGGTAGGTTGAAGTATCCGGTGTTGATTACACCTGATCCGATCAGGTCTATCTGGTTGGCGTAACTTAAGTCGAATGAACCGAAACGAATCAAACGATACATTATGCTGCTCCAATCGACCGGGCACCGCGAATGACCCCCAATTGGACACCTCTGGCCACTGTTTCCCGGTCGGCGTTTCCGTGGATGACGATATTGATCCCGCCCAGGTTGAACTGAGAGGATTGTCTTGCAGGCCCGGCTAGGCTGCCAAAGCTCAGACCGGTGTCTACTGCCATAGAAGATATCGCACCGGAAATCTTTCTTTCTATGTCGCGGAATTGGGCAGCGAAACCTTCACCAAGGCCGGCTGCCATGTTTTCACCGATCCAGGCAAATACCGTAGATGGTGAATGGATCCCCAGGGCATTCTTGGCTGTACCAACGATATCTTCGAAAAAGTTGTTGACTTGATCTCGGAACCATGCCGCATTTTCTTGAATACCCATCCACAGACCAACCACAATGTTCTTTCCGGTTTCGATGAGTGCACCGCTCAGGTCTGCCAGGCCACGTATCAGAACGTCAACGATTTCGATCGCGACAGCGCCCAGAGTCGGAAGAGATCCTACTATGCCTTTTAATAGCGCCATCACGATTTCTACCGCGGCTGTGGCCAGTAGAGGAAGGGCTTGTACCAAAGCCTTAACGATTTCCTCGATGATCTGTGGGACGTACTCGATCAAAATGGGTAACGCGACGCTCAACCCTTCAATGATGGCTAAAACGATCTGGATGGCGGCCTCGATCAATTGAGGTAAGACGTCGATCAGTGCAACTACCATTTCTGGGATGATCTCAGCGACCAACGCCATCAGCTCCGGTAGAGCCTCCGATATCCCATCGGCCAGTGCCAGTAAAAGATCAATTCCAGCCCGCAGCATTAAAGGCAAGTTTCGGATAATGAATTCGACCAAGCTAGTCACCATGGCCACCACGGCCGGGATCAACGCTGGCAGGCTATCCACGATTGCTTGCACGATACCTTGAACTACAGCCAGCCCCGCCTGAAGCATTTCCGGAGCGCTTTGAGCCAGATCTGTGGCAATCTTCCCCACCAAGCCACCAACGCCTTTGGCCATCTGGCCCAGGTCACCGTTTGCGCTGCTCACAACGTTGGCCAGCTCTTTCATGTAGCCTTGTACCTGGCTGGCTAACCCTGAAAAACCCGGTAAAAATGCCCCGGCCAGTTCGCCGAGCGTCCCTTTCAAGCCGGCCTTGATGCTCGATAGCTGGTCATCGAAGGCTTCCATGGCGGCCACAGTCTCTTCGGACATGACTGCGCCGACAGCATGTGCTTCCTCTGACAGGCGCTCGATTTCGTCCGATCCGGCTTTGATTAATGGATTGAGCTCCATGGCAGACCGGCCGAAGATTTCTAAAGCTAACCGGTCACGTTCGGTCTCATTGGAAATGTCGCCTAAAGCGTTGACGATATCGTAAAAGACTTCTTCGGAATCGCGTAATTTGCCGTTTGCATCGGTCGCAGAGAGTCCTAAATCTTTGAATGCAGCTGCAGCAGGCCCCAGTTCTATGTCTGTGCCTGTTTCGCCTGCTTTGGCCAATGACTCGTTGTAATCGTTCGTCTGTTCTTGTGCATCTCCCATCGAACGAATCAACCTGGCCAGCGAGCTGGTCATCGTGTCGGAACTGGTACCAACCTGATCGCCTACGTACGATAATTCTTGTAATCGTTCGGTGCTGATACCTGTTTTCGCCGACAGATCGACCAGTTCAGCTGATGCAGAAGCTGTATCGAAAACCAGCTTCCCGATTGCAGCGCCCACGCCTGCTACAACTGTTGCCAGCCCGGCGATAGCTGTTATCCCGACTTTCATAGTGGTGCCCAGGCCGCTAATGCCTTCCCCGAGATTTTTCGAAGCCTCGGCTGTTTCCTCTTCTTGTTTGCCAAGTTCGTCGACTTTTTCACCCGCTTCCTGGGAAGATTGGGTCATTTCTTGTAAAGAGGTCTCGGTTTTTCCCAGTTCTCCCATCATTTTGTTGAGGGATTCCGTCTCCCGGTTGATGCGAATTTCTAATTCCTGGGCAGCCTTACTGTTTTCACCTTTTTCTTCGGCAATGCGTTGGTATTCATTGTGTAGAGCCTGTACCTTTTGTTCTTGGAGCCCAATAGTTTCATTCAATGCTTTGATACGCATTTCCAAGCCATTGGCGTCGTTGGCCCAATCACCTAGCCCTGCTGCAGCAGCGCGAAAGCCAGACTCCACCAGCCGGATCTCGCGGTTGAGCTGGTTTACTGCTGTCTTAAAATCGGTAGTATCCAGAGATACTTTTCCACTCAGTGGGTTATCACTCACGGCACCTCTTGGGTTGAGATCATAGCCAGGTAGCCTGGTCGCAATAAATCCGTTTGACCGGCTGGGTTTCCAAGTTCCCTTTTTCTCGGATCCGCTGGACGAACATCAAAAGCGATTCGATATCGGTCTCGTCGATGTCGGCCAGGCTCCAGCCGTATATTCTGGCCAGTGAAATTTCAAGGTCGATTAAACCATCGATGCTACTTTCGTCTACCGCCGGCCCGCTTATCGAGCCGGCGGTAGAGGGTTTCCCATCGCACCGTGCGCTTTCGCCACGACTGTTCGCAGCACAGTTGCCATTTCGCTGATGTCGACGTAATCGTTCAGCTGGTCGACGGTGATCTGGCCGCCGAAGACTTCCGATACGAACGCAGCCAGTTCATCGACAGCTTCCTCGGTCAGGTTGTCTAAATCGGTCGTCTTCATCAAACGGATAGCAACCTTGAGCATTCTCCAAGGTACGAATAACCGGGTGTATTCGGCAACGACTTCGTTGTCGTCGTTGTAAAGCGTAATTTTGAGCGGTGTGGGATTGGCCGCCATGGTTCACCTACTCGGTTATCGTGCTGAAGGAAAGAATGGTGGTCAACATTTGCCCAAACACATCGGCCACACCAGAAATTACCACGGTATAGATTTCTCCACTCTCCAGGCTGGTGACAGGATCAAGGGTCAGGACCTTTTTGGAAGTGTTCAGTGCTCTGGCGCACTCGATAGCCGTTCCGTTACCGTCCATCAAGGTGACGTTGTTGACGGCCGAATCAGAAAGGGCATTATTGAAGGTAAGTAGCACATTGGCAGCAAGGGCGACATCGACCGCATCGTCGGCGGGTGTGGCAGAGCTGAGTGCCAGGGCTGGGGGTACGGATACACTCGGGACCTGTACCTGGCCGAACCAACCGGAAGCGACGAAGCCGGTCGCATCCTCATCACCAACTACACGTTTCAAGCTATCGCTCTTGCTGTCTCCTAGATCGAAACGGTGGATTGTTTTGACGGCCGTATAGGTTAACTGGGTGGTCTTGGGATTGGGGGAATTGGTTTTCGTTGCCAGCGTCTCGGAGGGCGGGGCAAAGGTCCCTTTTAGAAACCAGAAAAAACGTTTGGCACCGTTGGCTTTTTCGGATTCGAATCCCAGTGCACAGTCAGGCGGTACGCCCCCGTTGTCGTACATCCGGCCGGTGGCGACGTCGTATTCTTTGCCCAGGATTTTGGCCTGCACAGCCAGGGGAAGGCCAGAGATGGTTAGTTTGATCGGTGTAGCGCCTTCGACGGTGATCGTATTCATGGGCTGGTCGTCGAAGTACTGAGTTGTGCTATTGCTTTCCGGCTCCATGGTTGCCTCCGCCGCCGGTGCAAAATATTCGGGCGTTTCCGTGGCGTATCCAGACGAATCATCCTTGGTGACTAGGGCTATGTAGATATTCTTTAGCCCTACGTAACTGCGATATTCTCCTGCATTGGCGTTGATCGGGGTCATAATTCATTCTCCTTACCAAGCAAAATAGTGTACTCCAGCGCCAGGCCGTAGTGACCTGTCTCTGGATTGAAAGGTAGTTGGATTGGTGTTCCCACCATGAATCCGGCTGCTTTCATTGCGCCGGTTATATTAGGGAGGTGAGCCAGACCAGCGCGACTGTAGACACTCACCTGGATCTGGTAGTTGCGCAGGGCGACGTCGTCATCCATGTGGAGCACGGGTGGGGCAGTGACGAGAAAATACGAGAGAAAGAGATCGGGCAGGTCCTCTCCATCCGGAATGAAGTGACCGGCAGAAAAAGGCACACTCAGTGTGGAAAGTGCAGCCTCGACACGTTCCCAAATCACAGTATGCCGTCCTGTTCCAGTGATTCCTTCATAGCCTGCCTGGCCTTCCCCTTATCTTCTGCCAGGGTTGGCCGGATGTAAGGCTGGGCGTCTTTCCCTTTTTTACTTGCGGAACCATATTCGATGACATTCCCGTAACGTGCCGTTTCTGCGTCTGTAAATGCTTTGTCGTGAATGACACCCACTTCTATGAAAATGAAGTTTCCCTCTTGTTCGGGCCCTTTGATCTTGATGTGGTTGCGTAAGTTCCCGATGTCGACCGGCACGCGCTTTTCCATACCTTCTTCCAGAACTTCGGCGCCTGCCAGCAAGGCTCTGGCAGCAGCTTCATCCACATCTCGGCCGGCCTGGGCGATCTCTTCCAAATATTCTTCCAATCCATTGAGGGTTAGTTTTCCGTGTGTGGTCATCCATTCCTCATTAATCTGACTTTGAATTGCATGTATTCGTGGCGGTTTTCGATGTCGTCTACGGATCCAATTACTTCGAAGCGTTTCTCGTCTTTAGTGACCGCGCAGGTGGAATCGAATCCGGCTTGATAACGCATGGTCACGGTTGCTGGCTGCTGTGCCTGGACTGCGTCGGCCGCCCACACCTCTGAGCCGTGCGCATTTATCCATTTTGCTCGCACACAGACTATGGGTGTCCATGTAGGGCTCTTGAAACCACCCGTTTCTGTGGAAACGCTACGATTTTCCAGGGTGATAGTTGTTCGCATTTCGCCGGGATTGAAAACACGACCATTCAAGATCATACGGACTCCTCTTCGGCTAACTCTAAGGCCAAGACTTTCAGCTGAACCAGGGCAGCGTTCAACCCAAAACCCAGACTGACACCGGCTGCCATACCTCCGGGGTCTTCGTACCAACGAACCAACAACATCCGGGCAGCAGATTTCGCCGCTGCCTGGATCGGTTCGTCCGCAGCCCAGTCTCGCCCGGTTGCATTTTCGATATAAGCGTCGACCTGTGGCAGAAGATCCAGCATGACGGGATCATCCTCGCCAGTCCGCAGCACTTTTGCCGCTTCTGATTCAGTGAGAATGTTTTCTGCCACAGGCCATTCTCCTTTCTCTATTCGATGACTTCGACCACCGTTGCAACGTGGTCTGTAGGCTGGTAGCGTCCGTTCAGGCCTAGGATGACTGCCGAAATGAGTGATGCCTGAACACCGACGGTGATCGAAAGTTGAACATGGGTAAAACCGCCGTTCACGTCTAGTTCGTCACTCCGGCAGTTGATCATCACTTGAGCGTTGTCATTGTCCGCTTTGACGAGCTGTGTAATGGCCTTGCCGGAGATGTCTTTGGCGCTTGCCCCGGCTGCAGAAGTGGCCTGCCTCAATTTGGCGTCGATGGTGGCGCCGGTACCCAAAACCCCTGTCTGTAAGATGGCCAGGATGGAATCACATTTGCTGAGCGATACCCAGCCGGAGGTGACGGTCGCTGCAGCCTGACTGATCGGATTCATTAAGGCCAGGAGCGCAACCTGATCGGATGGTTTGAGATTGGGATTCACGAGATCTTCCTTTCTTGTGATTCAAAAAATCGTTGCCTTTTGAAGTGCTGGCGGTTACGCTCGCACGTCCAGCACCACAAAATGGCTGCGAGTAGAAGTGCCTTTAGCAGGCGTAATTGGTTTGGATAAGAACGGCTGTCCGTTCATGCGGAAGGTCCAACGAAAAGCTTGCAGACCATAGTCGAAATACAGGTGCATGCTGGAAGCGAACTGGATGCCGCCTTGGTTGGTGATAGAGTAATAGCCGGCACGCAGGTTGACCAATTGAATGTCTCCTTGGCTGCCCACCGTTTCACAGTGTTCCGAGAAACGCACTGGCCGGCCCAACAGGATTCCACCCGGGGCATTTGCAAACCCACTGGAAGGAGGTGTCCATATGGGTTGGTTACCCAAGGTCATCAGCATAAGCTGGGGCAGCACGTCTTGATTGATGTGCCATATCGCCCCAGAAGCCCCTAAGATGCGGGAGTACATCTTTGCAATGTTGTTTGCATTAACCGTGTTTGCAGTCTGGCCAGACTCTTTGGCTACACTTACCAAGCAGCCTGCTTTCATATAACCCAAGGGTTGGCCGGTACCGGTGCCACCAACGATTGCTGAATTTGCCTTATAGCGAATGGCCTGCCCTGCTTTGCGGGTCAGGCGGGTTGCCAGCCGGGGCGCATCGGACATGATCTGGTCGGTGGCTGTGACGAATGCATACAGATCGTGTAGGCGCATCTGTTCACCTTCGGTGACCAGTTTGCTCGGGCTCATTTGAGAGGCTTCAGAGCGCCAGCGGGCCTGAACACCGGTTGCGCCCCAAGGGGTGGTCTCGTCTTTGAGAAATTCTACCGAATTGGAACTGGTCGGTTCGTTGTCTGTTTCTGGCAAGAGCGCATCTTCTTCCAGCGACACTTCCCAGATCTCCTGGCGGAAAGCCGGCGGAACCATGCTCCCTTCGGACGCCCCGCTTTCCTGGTGAAAATCTGTTGGCGCAGCACCCATGACCAGGCGTTCATCTCGCAGACCGCCCGGCGTATAGAGGCTTTTCACGGCCAGTGCAAAATCGGCGACGTCGGCAAAACCGCGTTTGGGATCGTCTTCGATGCGCTCGTGGATCTCGATGCGCTGCAGTGCCTGAGCAGTGCGTTCACGTTCCCGGCGCGCTTCGTGGCGCTGGATGTCGGCGTTGAGTACTTCCAACCGGACATTGATCTCGTCGTCGCGAGATTTTTCATCGGTAGACAAATCTCGATTCTCTTTTTCAGCACGTTCGAAGATTTGTTTCCCCTCGGCGATGAGATCGATGCGCTCCTGGAGCAGCGCTTTGTACAGTTTGTTTTCGTTCACATTTCACCTCTTGGTTGTAATTGGAATAGCTCTTTCTGCTCTACGGAGCGCAGTTTCCGGTCTCGAAGGAGCCGGAATTTTCGGTTAAACGCATCCTGCGCTTACGAAAATCGGTATCAGCGTTAGCGCTACGGCGTACTGTGCCTCGCTGTAAACGGGATACGGTCTCTTCAAGAGTGGCGATCCGGTCGGCCATGCCTAGGCTTACTGCCTGGCGTGCGCCGACCAATCTTCCTTCGCCAAATCCTTCCCGAACCTCGACCTGTTTTACACCACGGTTACGGGCGATGGTTTTGACGAAACTGTCGTAATACTCTGCCACCCGGCTTTGCATGGCCGCTAGATTTTCTTCCGACAGGGGTTGGTAAGGATTTCCCTCGGTCTTATATTTCCCTTCGCTGATCAATGAGATTTTGATTCCCTGTTGGGTTAGCGATTCGCTTAAGTCTTCATGGATAGTAAACACACCAATCGAACCGACTTCTGCAGATGGCGTCACTATCAGTTCGTCTGCGGCCGTGCCGATCCAGTACGCAGCACTGGCCATCATGTGGTTGGCGATTGCCACGATTGGCTTGGTTCCTCGGGCGTCGAAGATCTTCGTGCTTAACTCATCCACCCCTGGGACCTGCCCGCCTGGGCTGTCTACGTCTAACACGATTGCGCTTACGTCCGGGTTTTTGACCAGGTCGCTGAACACGGCACCAAAACGTTCGGAGCTGGTAGCTCCACATACCTCTGTCATCAAATTAGCGCGTGGAAAGATGGTCCCGAACAAGGGAAGAATCGCTACGTTTCCGAAGGTGCGTTCTGCTGGCCGTTTGGCGCCGTGAATGCGATTTTGCACTTCTTCTGCATCTAGCTTTTCGCCAGCGAAATGCCGGGTTACGACCTCAACGATAACGGCGAAATTCGCCGGTAAGATTGCCCAGGGTGTTTCCATTGCTGCCCGCGTGAGGGTTACAGTCTTCATTTCGACTCCTTTGTCAAATTGACCAACGTCCTGGTCCTGTGGGATTCCCATTGCTCTAGTACACCGGGGCCAAAAGCGATTAGGTCATTCCTGCCCTGACGTACGTATTCCGCGGCTGTCTCTTCCGAAATGCACATGGTTTGCGAGACAAAATCTGTATGTGCCGAGAAAAACTCTTCGACCGCAGTCGACCACCCACTGCTGTCACGCTTGTTTGCTCGCATCATTGCTGCAGACTCTTTGCGGGCCACGCGGGCAGCTGACTCATAGAGTAATTTCTCGTAATGGGCATTGCTATCTTGAGCAGGAGTGGCTTCGGAAGCTGGGTTTACGTTGTTCACCCGCATGTTTAGCGGCGTCAGGTAGTCGTCATCGCCCCCGTCAACGGGGTTTAAATTTTCGAACTTGCGAATTTCGTTAGTGGCCAACCATCCACCCTGCCGCCCAACCGAATAGGCGCCATAGCGTTTCATCAGGTCTCCGCGTAAGAGCGCATCGGTCAGAAACTCGACGAAATACGTTTCTGAAGCGAGAATCAGGTCCTTGTCGATCAGCTGTTGCCAGCGTACCAACCAGGGTAACAAGACGAACGTCACGAAACCTCGGGAAAGTTCTTCGATCCCTGTTCCCCAGCTGGTTGCTTTGCTGGTCAATCCCACCATGTGAGGCGGAACACGGAACCATCGGCATACATCTTCGGCTTGAAATTCTCTGGTTTGGAGCATTTGCGAGTCTTCTGGAGAGAGGCTGACTGCCTGCCACTCCATACCTTCTTCCAAGACGCCTAAACGGTGTAGATTTTCGCCACCTGTCATGCTTTCTACCTGTTTGACCAGGCGTTTTTGGGCTTCTTCCGACAAATTGCCGGGGTGTTTCAGAAACCCACCTGGGCGGGAATAATTTGCAAACAGTAATGCTCCAAATCGCTCCGCCGCTAACGTCAACCCGAACGATTCCCGTGCATACGTGATCACCGAAACACCCTCGATTCCATCCAGGGATAGACCGCGCAGATGGAAGATTTCGTCGTTGAGGTAGATCTTTGTTGATCCATCCCTTTCGGTGACCCGGTAACGTAGCGTATCCTCGTCGATTTCTTCGACCAGGACCCGGCTTGGATGAATGGGTATGAGACGGTCTACCGGACCGCGAGGGCCGGGCTTGATCTTCGCATACCCGTTGCCGCGAAAGAGAGCGTGCATTTGCAGCATGTCCATGAACTCGAACGATGTCTGTCGCCGGTTGGGTTGGCCATGAAGAATGTCATACAAAGGATGGCCGGTGGCACGTTCTTTGGCGTCTTCGTCGAGTCGCCGGTATATGATCAGCGGAAGCATCGCCACGGTTTCGGCAATCAACCTGCCACAAGCCCAGGCTGTGGATATCTTCAGCGCGCTATCGGCGTTGATGTGTGTGCCTGATGTCGTGATCGATCCGCCAGAATTAGTCCAGTAACGTTCTTCATCTTCGGACAGCGAACTTGACTGGCCGAGTAGTTGCTGTAAGAACGTCATTGCTTCTGATCCCCGAAGAGTGAAATGGACATCAAGACCATGCCTGGGCCGATCCAGGCAGCTGGCGGATAGATTTGATACAACCCGACCGCGAACGAAAACAGCCCAAGGATGAATACAGCCAGATTCAGGTCGACTTTACGTTTCATACGACAAGCATGCCCCGTTTCTCATAGATACTCTTGTTGTCAATTGGTACCCCGGCGGCGAGTGCGTCACAGCGGGCCTGCCAGGATAAGATACCGGCCATTGCTGCATCGATCTTGAACGGTGAGTCCGGGCGCTCTTTGTAGATCACCCACAGAGCCTCTCCGTTTTCGTCCACCAGATTCAGTTTCTTGCGCACAGCATTTCCGATGTGACGGGAATAATCCTTGTTACCGTTGTGATGGATCTCCTGGGCTTTGATGGAATTGACAAAAGATTTGATCGCGTAGGCCATTGGTTTCAAACGGTTGGTCCACCAGGCGATGACGCGTTTTTCACCATACCGTCCGGCCCAGGTTGCGACTTGGGTTTCCCAATAGGGCGGGTCACAGTACATCCGCCAGACGTTGAATCGAGCGAACACCTCGGCCACGACCGAGTCGATCTCTCCGTCCGGTGCTTCCCACTCATCGATGTTTTCCGGCTTTTCCCACAAACCAAGCAGCCATTGAAACCCAGTCTGGAGATGCGTTCCCACGAGCGCCACCGAATCCCGCCAACGGGCACCATCGAAGCCCAGGGTGATTGTGTCGCCTGGATGGACAGTGAATTCTTCGAGTGCCAGACTTTTCCATATTTCGAAGTCGAAGGCTTTCTCGCTGGCGCGTACCATGCGGTTCAACCACACTCGCTCTAGATAAGCTTTATCTGCTGTTGGGTCGCGCCATTGTTCGCAGATTCCATCGATGTCACTCCATTCGGCAACTGGACCGCTGGCTTCGATGACGGCGGCCCGAATGCCTTCAGGGGTGTTCAGGTCGTGCCTGTCCGAGGCCTGACGGTGGAAGAAAAAAAGCCGACTGTCCTGCAGGTCTCCTTCTGCCACACGGCGGGCGTAATCCATGGTGTCTTCTGCCACCGAGCCTTCGCCAGGGGAGGGTGCCGTAGTTACCTCTAGGCTCCAGGCATCGGATAAATAGCGTTTGGGGATGTTCGCCAGCATGGTTCGATGGGCTGATTTGAGCCTTGGGGTGTTCCAACGGTGTGTCTCGTCGCAAACTTGAAATGTGGTCCGGGCTCCATCTCGAGCATCGGGGGAGGATGCCAGGCTAACGGCCTTCCCATCGCCGTTGATCCTCATGATTCGCTGGATCCCGACGTCGAAGTCGTCTACTACCCGACTGTACGTGACGATGATGCGCAAAGCGCCATAGGCCAGCTCGTCGGATTGTTCTTCGGTATAGGCGACGAGCGGAATATAGGGATCCGTTACACCAAAGCCCACCGGTACACCACGTGCGTCAAAGCCATCGCTACGGACAGGGGCATCGGGATGGAGTTCGGCGGCAGCAATCAAAGCTGCAAACTCCGTTTTGGCAGATCCTTTCCGCATGCTGAGCGCACAGCGCTTGAAGCGCCTACGACCTGCCTGGGGATGGCCCTTGGGATAAACCTCATACATGCGATAGATCAAGGCGCGTTTTTCCTGGTCCAGCCGCACTGGTTGGCCGCGTAGGTCGCCAGGGCCGTGTACAAGGTTCTCCTCGATCCATATACAGACCTGACTGCCCAGGCTGGGGTATACGATCTTGTCTTTGGGTACCATCAAAACGCTCATACGATTCCTTCACTTACTTATCAAGCACGTCTCGTGGATCGCTATCGATGATGACGATTCGTTTCACTCGCTTCTGCTCGCGCTGATCTTTCGCTTCTTCCGTTTGTGTTACAGTCCATTCCAATCGACGTCGGCTAAGGGGCGTCAACCCAAATTCTCTCTCCAAAGCACGAATTTCTTTTGCAATGTCCAGGTCCGGTGTTTTCCAAAACATATCTACCAGGTAAACCAGCCGGAAAAGCGCCGGTTCGTCTGCGCGGAGATACTCGCTTCGCATGGGCGAAGACCAAACGTCTTTCCAAAACGCTCGTGCCATTGGATGCCATGGTTTTCCATCCTCACGTTTCGGCAGTTGTGGTGCCCGAATCCGGGGCAACGATTCTGCGGGCAGCAGCGCTTTCGAAGCTGATTTGTTCCGCCGCTGCCGGATCGCAGGGTCTTTTGGAAGCGGACCGGGCATGTCGTTTCGCCTCTTTTCTCGATTTGTCAAACCCGTACATAAAAAAATCTACTTACCCCTACGCTCCGTTTCCCCTACTCTGTAGACTTTTCATCCCCCCTCCCGTGTACTTCGCCGGCAGTCTTGCGGCTGTGGCAGGCGTGACATAGCGATTGAAAAGGGCCGTGAAAGAACTTGCCTGGATCGCCGTTGTGGGGTTCTATGTGATCCACATCGGTGGCGGGTTCCCAAATGGGCGGGTTAGCTTGTAGGCATTCCTGGCACCAGGGTTCTTTTGCCAATTGGATACGCCTGATTCGTTGCCATCGGGCTGTCTTGTATAACCTTTGGCTCTCTGGGTCGTGGTAATCGACCATTGAAGGGCGATGGCGGCCGCATTGCCCAGAACGAACCAGTTCTGGGCAGCCAGGGTATGAGCAGGTCTTCAGCGCAGGGCGGGGCATCGCGTTGCCATTATTCGAATATCCAACCGGTCAACACCACTTCAGGTACTGGATTCCACTCACGCAGAACGCACACCACAAGCGTTCGCCGGCGTCCAGGCAGGCCCACACGTCACTGCCGATCTTACGGGTCTTGATTACTTGAAGTACGAGTAGTTCGGGCAAGTGGCCAACCACCGTTTCCACGGAAACGGTCGAGGGTTCCGTTCTAGCGTTGACGTATTCGGTGATCACCATGGCCTGTCGTCCGGCCGGTTCGTCTTCCGCCGGCAAGGCTGCCGGCTGCGCAGCCGTGAGGGCCTGCGCAGCGGCAGAATTACCGATAAGCTGGAGGTAAGGAAGGGGGTCCACGGCGCCAGACTTGAAGCCTGGTGCACCAGTACCAGGTATACGAATTTCGAAATGAAGGTGGGTAGCAGCCGGTGTGCGCTGGCCGTTGGCGTCTCGGACGTTGCCCGTCCAACCCATCGATCCGACTCGCTGGCCGGGTGAGATTGCTTGTCCAGTGCTGACATCGATCCTGGATAAGTGGGCATAATAACTGTACCAACCACCGTGATCGAGTTTGACCAGGTTCCCGTATCCGGTTTGGTCCATACTGGCGATTACCACTGTGCCGGGCGCGGCAGCCAGGATGTCATCCATGGGGGAGATTACGTCCAGCCCATTGTGTCCCGGGTAACCATAAACCAGATACTCTTGCGGGTTTTCTCCGAAGAGCTGAGTGATGGTGAAGGGTTGGTATACTGGCCAGTTCTGTAGTTGCACATTCATGGGTTACTCCACTCGTTTCGTTGATCGCTTGGCGCCAGTTTGGACAGCGCGGATGCGTTCATCGACGCGCTGGTCGTGTGTTTCGATCCGTTCGCTGATCTTGTCCAGCGCTTCCAGGTAACGTTCGTCGCGTTTGTCCATCGACTCCTGGTAGCGTTTCTGTAATTCCAACGTAAACCAGATGAAAGCGCCGAGCGCAGGGATCTGCGTGATCAGGCTGCTCCAATCCATTGGAATTACTCAGGCAGTTCAGGGTCGGGCAAGGGGACGGGTTTTTTGTCCAGCCCAATGGCCGCAATTGTCCCGCCGATCAGCACGGCAAAGCTGATCACAGACTCAGAGGTAATACCGTCTGGCAGGCTCAGGCCAAAGGCGTCCAGGATGGTAATCAAGACGCCCACGACAGCCACGTAAAACTTGCGAGAGACCAACAGCCCACGCCAACCGTTGCCCGGGTCATAGGATAGGGCCACGACGTAGGCTACGATCACTACCACGAAGCCGGAAAGACTGGCAACGTTCAAGGGGTTGGGTAAGACGTGGAATGCGTCCAGTAGAAGGATGACAAAGCCCAGGGCTGAGGCCCAGAACTTGCGTGAAGTAAGCATGCCTGCCAGGGTGTTCCCGCTGGGATTGATGGCGAAGGCCACCACGTAACCGGCCGCGATGACACTCAACCCGGCAGCATGCTCCACATCGAGGTCGAAGCCGGGAATGAACGAACTGGTCACGACGACCAACAGCGTCAGCAGTGCAACCCAAAAAATACGGTTTTGAAACATGGATTTCATAGACACCTCCTGGGGGTTAAAAACGAAGCGCCCGACACCAAAATGGTGCCGGGCGCTCATCTCCGACGGTAGCCCGAACAATGATCGGGCTTGCAACTTTAATTCTATCTTAGTAATGGTACGGCTAAATATTTATTATGTCAATTAGATTTACTGTAAATAGCCTGGAGTATGCGTTCACTTCATGGAAACCACTTTCTCTTTTCTCCACATAACGAACAAGAAACGTCGGTTACATAGCCTTCTATGACAGCGATGACTTCCGTTTCTGTTTTTCCAAACAGTTCTTCTTCTAAGGCTTTGCGGTAGAGGAACAACCTTTGGATTCCACTGCTATTTCTACATACGTGTCCTAAAACATGGTTATTCTTACACCGCCAGGGTTTATTCCCGTTCATTTTCGAGTCCAATGGTAGAGTTATTCTCATAATCCGGCAATGCTTGTAATCGCTGCCGGATCACGTCTACATATTCCGCGGCGCGCTCGAAGCCGAGGGCGTTGCGGCCGGTTTCCTGGCAGGCAACCAGTGTCGTGCCGGAGCCCGCGAATGGATCCAGTACCAATTCACCGGGGTTGGTGTAGGTCAAGACCAGCCAACGAAGCAGCTCGAGCGGTTTCTGGGTAGGGTGTAGAGATTTTCCATTGCGGTTGGAGAATTCGATCACATCGATGGGGTAGCGCCGGCCATCATTGATTACTTCCCGACTTTTACCGGCCCAGCCGTAATGGCTCGACCTCGAAGAAGATCGATCTCGCTTTACATATGGTTTTCCGGGTGTGAACTGAGGGTTATAGGTAGAAGCGGCACGTTTCCCGTCGTTGGAACGCCTGAAGTACCGGGAGAAAATCAACACGTTCTCGTGGGCGCGCAACGGCCGTTCTCTGGCCGATAGGAACCCCATGGCGCAGGTCTTCTTCCAGATCAACTCGTAACGAAACCATTTGCGATTGGATACGATCAGGTCTGTGGTGAACGGTTGTTGCGAGAACACGGCCACCACACCGTTGGGCTTGATCACCCGCCTAATCTCTTGCCACCAGGTTGCCAGATCGATCTTGTCGTCCCACGACAGATCGGTGGTTCCGTAGGGCGGATCGGTGACGACGGCATCTACCGAATTAGACTCTAATAACGGGAGGAACTGAAAACAATCGCCGTGCCGGACTTCGATGCTCATAAAGGTCTCCGTTAAAGAAAAGGGCAGACAAAATGCATTTTGTCTGCCCGGGATCTGTGCCTCGTTGCAAGCGATTCTATTATAGTACATGTATTCTATATTTCGCCAACAGTTCTGTCCCTTACCAGAATACTGGCGTGTACGTCAATGATGTCGATACGGCCATTCTTGAACAGGATGCCCATCTGACCCCAACCACCCTGATCGCGAATCAAAATCATAGCCTGGACCAACTTATCGACTTCGGTCTGGGACAGGAAGTCGCTGATCGAAGGGGGGTGATCACAGGAGACTTTATTCGTAGGCGGCCCGTTCATCCTTCGTCGACCTCGACGTATTCCATCCGGCAGTTCTCGCACCGGCAACGGTGAGCCCAATATTCGTGAGCAGCTTCGGCCACGCGGTTCTGCATCACATCCATAGCGCTTTTCGACGTATGTGCCTGCCGGCAGGCCAGCGTCCAAGCCTGATTTAATTGCAGCCCCGTCGTACATAACACCAAGTGCAAATGCATGCGGCCGACATGTTGGTTGAGCTTATGCGTACTCATGAATCTACCGTTTCCGTAGAAACGCTTGCCGGAGTAATGTACCTGGAGCGCGCTGCCCCGGAAACGAGGTCGACGTACGTGGCGAATTTGTGCAAATCGCGTGTCAGTAACATACGCACCAGATAATCGGTCGCTTCGGCAGCGATACGCTGGTTGATTGCCAGCCCCTGGCTGTCGAGCATGGCTAGGTCAGCGCAAGATAAGCCCTCCTCACTGGTCTGCGTCTCTGGCTGCAAGGTGAGCAGCTCGGGATGTTGCTGGGAAGGCAATGGCAGCCAGGAGCAAAACCCGGTCAATTCGAACGGCCTGGCCGGCCGGTTGTGTCCGCAGCCCAGCAATACTTGCCCGGCAGCTTTGTGGTTTCCACAGTCCAGCCACCAATCGAGCACGCTGCTGGAATAATGACCAGCCACTGCTTTACAGATGGCTTTACGGGCCTCGGCGTTATCGACGCAGCCGATATATAGCTTCAACTCGTTCTGATGATTCTGAGTCGAACGAAAAGGCTGAGGAAACCAGGTCACCGGTACTCCCCAGGCCAGGCCGTAACGGGTAGCCAGGGCTTCAGCTTTATTGTGTCCCACTTCGGCAAGGCAAAAATTCTGGCGGTAACAATTCTTCTGCTCGACCTGGTCTGGGTCCACGAACGTCACGCGGATACATTTTTGAAACTTTTCTTGCAGCAGGCGCGCCACGCGTACTATGGATGGCGCCAGCCAGGATCCGGTGCCTCCACAGCCGATCAGGGTAATATCGACTTCATTGGTGGAAGGCAACAACAGCCGGCAGGCCTGCAAGTAATCCAGATCAATCATCGAAGACATCCAACACCTCCGGTTCTTCGATTTCGACGTTGTTCGAGTCCATGGCCCGGGCTGCACTATTCACGTCGTGAACACCGGCAGGCAGGTCGAAGATCCAGCGCGCCGGGATCCCCCAGAAGTGGCCATAGACGCCGGCGCGTACTGCGATGGACGGGTTGTGCCCCAGGTTGCCCAGCACAGCGAAGATGCGGAATCCGGCCTGTTCGTCGTGATCGTCGGTCTTGGAAAAATACGGCTGCATATTGTGATGGCTATGGATCTCGATCATCGTGTCACTGCCACTGGCGTACGGATCGACCGGGAATACGCTACCTTTGCTCTGCACCTGCTCGGGCAGTGCCAACCGCCATGGGTTAGGTGAAAGGTAGAAAAGAATCTCCTTGTCACCGGCCCGGAAAGCCATCTCGAACATGCGTCCAACCAGCCAGGCCGGGACAGGTTTGTATACCCGAACAAAAGGTTGCACCTGTGCCAAACCGCGAATCTCGTTGTTAGTAGCCGCCACCCAGATCAGCGCTTCCAGGCCTGGGCGGCTGGCGCGCACGAAAATACCGTTGCTGCCGATGACGTACTCATACAGGCCAGCTGGCGCCGGCGGCAACGTTTCTTGGCGTGCAAAGATATGGTTTACGAACATCAACGCACCTCCAATAAAGAATCGATGACCCGGCCGATGGTAAAACCATTGGCAAGGGGAACCAGGTCATTTGCCGGATAGGTATGCGTTCCGGCTAGACTGCGCAGTTGGGAGCGTATGTCCTTCTCGCATTTTTTCGATTTTCCATTCACCAGATGGTCGTTGAATGGAGAGGCGAAGAATAATTCCCAGACCTGCCGGGCTTTGCCGGGACTAGCTTCTCCGGGGGTATTACTACCCCAGCATACCGAGCCATTGTCGTTGACGTTGGGAAATGGGGCCTTATAAGCGCGCTCGCCCGGGTCGAAGTGTTTGCTGTGTAATGCCCAAACGTAATAGTTGAGACCTGTTCCCAGTAAGACGGTGCGTGGCAGGGGAACGAGCAGGCTTTCGCCATCGATGATGATCGTCGCATTCTGTGCCGGTGGACTATAGACGTACCACAGACCATTGGCATTTCGGCCGGTGCGTACCGTACCGGCGGCAAACCACCCGGAGTCGATCTCGACGTGGTGAATGGCAGCCATTACGTCGGCTACGGTGACGAACTTGCTGGACATACCATCTCCGTCTGGATAGCGGAACAGGAAATGCCCCTCCAAAAAATAGAGGATACCGTTCACTTTGAATTCCGGCGGGCGGATCGATGCAGGATCGATTACCATGATTGGATCACAAGTGGTTTGTAACATTGCCTTCCTCCTTTGCCGTTGTCTCGCCGGCCCAGATATCCATCAGGGTTCGGGCGGAGGACGTTACCTTGACACGGGCTTTTTTGATCAGGCATTGCAGATAGACTTCGAAGATTTGGCCGGCGAGACCAGGCTCTTGCAAGAAGCGCCGGTCGGCTTCTCTGAGGGCAGACTGGATCTCAATGGCTTGTTGGTACTCTTTGGCCAGAGCACGGATGCCGTCCACGTTGAACGGCGGCAGGCCCCAATCGCCTGCGTTTTCGTCGTACAGGTTGAAATCGAAGTAAAGATTCCCGGATTGATAACAGCACACGTCACAGGCCAGGCTAAAACACCCCAACCCGCGCATCTGTAAGGTGCGGTCGAAGCGTTCCCAATCGAAGCCCTCTGAGTCACCGATGATAGGAACGGTGAAGTTCCATCCCCATCGTTCAATAGCCTGCTCCAGGCGTTCGAACTCTCCGAATCGGAGCAAGGTGAAGAACACGTACATAGCTAATCCGTCCGATGTGTCCTGGAGGTCCTCGACGAGTTCTTCCCATTCATCCCAACCCATTGGATATCCGAGTGGTTCGGGGATCAGGTAGTAGACGTCGTTATCCAGGGCCAACGATTCCATGTAATCTATGTCGATGGGCGCGATTTCATAGATCGATTCCAACAACGCGCCCCGAATCAGATCGGTGTCGTTTCTGTCCAATAACCGACCAAAGTTGGCGGCCGCTTTCGAAAAGGCGGCCTGGTCCATCTCGGCCAGTATCCGGCCACAGGTGATCACGAAATGCATGTCAGATAGCAGGTTGGTTGCTGTCAGCAGGCTGGGCTGTTTCCGCTCACGAAGGCGGGTACGAACGTCGGCCAGGCTCGGGCCAGTGACGATGGCCGTTTCCATCAGAACCCCAGAATAACTGCCGGCGCCGGCTGGGCAGCTGAGCGGGCCAGACGCCTGGACATAGATTCAATGGCTTCGGCCTGCTCTTCCCCCTCAGCCAACGCCCGGTCGATACGTTCGTCCATTTCCAGGACCTGGACCAGATCTACCTGGTCTCTTTCGTCCATGGCTTGCAACTCTTCGTAAAGCTGGATGATCGGATTCTTCCTGCCTTGGCAGCGGATCAACTCTGTCAGGGCGATGCCCTTCGTGCCAGCGCGTTTTACGATGGTGATGGTCGTCACTCCATCCTTTTCTACCCGGGTAAGCATGGCGTTGCTCACCTGGGGGAAGAATGGAGTCATGGCACGCTTGACGGTTTCGTCGTTGGCGCCGATCTCTTCAGGAACGGGGATCGTTTGTCCCTCGATTACTACGTTGTAAGTCATTGTTGGTCTCCATTCGCAAATTGGCTGCGCAGCTCTCGAACCAGGCTGAGAAGCTGCTCGGGGAATGTGATTTGTGCCTGGCGTGCCATAGCCACACGTGGTAGATCCTGATTGACACGCGCTCCAATCATTACAGCTCTTCCTTGTGGGTGCCCATCGTCTGGCCAGCAGGTTAGGGTCATCGTAATGGTGGAGGCTGCCCAGGTGGGCGTCTTTTCAGTCGGTTTCTCACCGGTGACCTGGTCGGCTTCTGGCCGGGTTGGTTGTGGAGGCTGTACGGATTGGGGCGCCAGTGATTGGCTGTGGCTTTCCTCAAGGGAAATTTTCTGGATCGTCTCTGCCACCGGCTGGGTCTCGGGTTCTGGTCGGGGCAGGGGCATGGAAGCCGGCTGGGTAGGGGTATATTCGACCTCCGGGGCACAGTTCTCATCATCTGCAGTCTGCGATTCTCCCTGGAGTATTGTTTCCCCGGAAGCGCTCGGTGCAGGAAGCTCCCCAGTGCCATGGCTTTCCTGGAACACCGTTTCCACGGAAACGGTCGAAGGTGCCCAGGATTCTGGTGTAACCTCTGTTTGGCGGGGTGGTGCTGCCGGCATGGGTTGCGGCCGATTGACGGTGTAGCTCATCTGGCGAATACGCTCTAGAAGCAGTTCCGGAGCCTCGCCGGCGCATGCTGCAGCGACAATCGAGGAGGGCCTCAGGCGTTCGTCTTGCAACGTCTCTCCTGCTTCCAACTGCCAGGTGGAAATATCGTACAGGACCAGCAGTGACCTGGCTGCGCCCTCGGTAATCTGCCCGCCGGCCAGGTGGTCTTGGATCTGTCCTGGTAACTTCAGCAGGCGCAGTTTATTGCGTACGGCCGAGCCCCCCAGGCCGAATAGAGCGCCGATCTCGCTGCTCGTCTTGCCGAACTCATCCCGGTAGACCTGCATGGCTCGGGCTTGCTCGATCACATTTAGGTCTTTCCGGTCACTATTCTCTCTCACTGCCAGTTCGAACATGGTGAGATCATCCAGTTCCCGGACGATCACCGGCATGACCGCAAAGCGGGTCATGGCTACGATGTCATCGACTGGCAGATCGCCGCGTTGAATTTGCCGGTTAAGCAGTTTGAAGGCAGCCAGACGAGTGTGCCCGAAGGCCAGTTGTATCCCGCCGGTGCTGCGCCGGCCAATGGGAATTTGTATCAGGTCGCGCACGAAGATCGATCTGGCAATCCGTTCCACGTGTTCGGGGTCCTCGGCCAACCGGGTTTGGTATGGGTTGGGTGCGATCCATTCCAACTCGATCAGCTCTGGGGTGTATTCGATGGCTTTCCCGCTCATGCTTTTCCTCCAGGCCCGGCCTGTACCGCCGGGTCGTCTAACTTGTTGGCCGCCGGTGTTTGTACCAGGTCGGGCTCGATGATAGATACTCCCCCCATGGCGTCGATAATACGTTCGATACACTTGGCCAATTCCTGATCGTCGATTTGCATCACGACGCCTCGCTGTGCGCGCACAGTCGGGAGCAGGCTTACCAGGCCGTCGATAAGGTCGTCGAACCGGGCCTGGTGGTAATAATTCTGGAATACAACGAACATCGTTTTCATGGGTCATCCATGTAGTATTTCGAGAATGTATCGTTCAGATACTTGTTTTCACGCTCTTCGATCCGAACCGGCCAGTTGTGTTCGATGCGGTAGATTGCCTGGCCAGGCGACTCGGAGTGTGTGCAGTGATATTCGACCAGCGCGGGGGTGACGTGAGCCATGCCTGCCAGGCGTAAGCGGGCTGGATCGCGGATGTGATACCGGTTGAGTGCTGCCAGGTTTTCAGAGGTCTGATCCTGAAAATCAGCTCCGGAAAAATCGGAGCTGATTCTTCCGCTAGCTAGTAGTAGATTTTCTGTATTGTGATTAATATTTAAATCTCTACTACTAGCTAGAGAGCCAGCTCCGATTTTCGGAGCTACACTGGTATACAAAGTATCCGGGACGTCCGGTGACGTATCCTCGTCGATGTCGATCACTGCCTGCTCATCATCCACCTGGGCGTGAGCAGGCTCGGGAGCATCGAGGCCGTCTGCATAGAGAGGTAGCTGCTGATAGGTGCCGTCATCCAACGCCCAGGTATATCGACCGGTCTGGATGAGCATACCGGCATCTGCCAGGAGCATCACGCCATCATGGATGTTCTCGGCGCTGTAGCCCGTGAAGCGCCGCATATACTCCTGATTTAATGGCCGGCGCTCGGCCAGGAAAAGCAGCACGATACTGGCAGCGGCACCCTTCAAGGCACGTACCTGTAACGAGGTCAGGTTAAATTCCATAACGTTGTGTCGCCTCTCATGAGACGTGGGCCAGCTGATCGACCGGTAAGGAATACACCACCCAGATCCACCCTTCTGGCAGTTTATGCCTTTCCCGGCCGACCGGCTGGCTTTCTATCAACATGGTTTGCACGCCGTGCAGGTTCGCGCGTCCGACGACCAACCCGGGCCCAATAGGGGTCATTACTAAATCACCGATCATAATCATGCGATCATTCTCCCTGTCTCTATTCAGGTAACATGCGTCTTCGGCATAGCGCATTTTTTCAGCTTGTTTACGACCGATAACTGCTGTTATCGGTCGTAAGACTTCTATTCGACTTTCAACTCAGCTCCAGTCCCAGTAGTTCTGAAACTGTCATCCAGTGTTCATCCCGCCTGCCGTCCAGCATGTGTAAATAGACCTGGGTTATGGCCAGGTTAGAGTGGCCAAGAAACTCCATGATCTCTTGATCGCTGGCACCGGCGGCTTTGCGCAGCATGGCGCCCGTATGCCGCAGACTATGTGGTTTGATGTGGGTGGCGTCCAGACCGGCCTGGCGGAGGTATCTCTTCAACAAACGGCCGACTTCGTGGGCAGAAAGCGCCTGTTCTCCCACGGTGCCGCCATTGGGCATTACCTGGCCCTGGCGACTGAGCGGGGTAAAGATGTAATCTTCGGCTTTCAGTTTGCCCAGCCGGCCGGCGGCCCGCAGGTATTCGCACAACGCGTTCCACAGCGGCAGGGGTACTTCCAGGCGCTGGTCGCTCTTGCCCTTGCCAGACCAGCGGAAGAAGACTAGATCGCCGTGCCGGTCGAAGTTGCCCCATCTGGCCAGGCGCCATTCGGTGTTGCGCCTGGCCAGTAAGACGTAGCCGAGAAACAGGGCAAAATCGCGTCGCCCCTGCAGTGTGCCGCGGTAGATGGCGCGTAGTAGACTACGCGCCTCGTCCGGGGACAGCCAGGCAGCCTTCCCATAAAGCTCTACGTTTGGCCGCAGGGCTTTGCCTGCGGCCGGGTTGACGTTGTGTAGTGGGGTTTGGCTACCTGGCAGGTAGTAATCTTCGATGGTGAACTGGTAGAAGCTGCTGATGGCCGCCAGGCGCTGGGCGACGGTGGCCGGTGCATTGCCGCGGGTTTCCATTTCGTTCACCCAGCGATGGACGTCGGTCCTGGTCACTTCCCAGGGTAAACGGTTAGTGCTGGTGAGCAGGTCCTCGAGCGCCTTGGCGTATGCCCGGCGGGTGGCGTCGCTGCGCCGTGATTGCAGCCACAGAGTGATAGCGTCTCCCCAGGCGGTATTGTCGACGTGGATCTTCAGGGAAGTGACCGGGGTGTCCATGGGTCAGTCCGAAAGCCGGGGTTTGGATAAGGCCTGTTGGAAACGGAAGATCGTTTCTTTCATATCTTTGTTCTCTTGCTGCAAACGGGTCAGCTCGCCCAGCTCGGGGACATATACACTGACCGGGTTCTCCGAGATGGCCTCGGCCGTGTATTGGACCGCTTCTTGACTTACGTAACTGACGCTATAGATTGCAGATGGGTTGTAGTGGCGGGTGAACGCCGGGTAGGCTCTGGTTTCGGGCACGTCCAGGCGGATCAATGGGGCACCGAGGCTCTCGTCTGTGCTCATGTAGCCGGCAATTACTTTGTGGCCGAATAGTTCCAGGATGACCCACCGGCCCTTTTCGATTTCTTGCGTAACTTCACTCATGGGTATCTCCGTTCGTAGATGCCCCCGCTCCGTCCGGGGGGCTTGCTGGTGGCTGATTCCGGGGTGCCAGGCTGGCTGGGCCGCCGCTGTTTGGGCCGAACCACTAAAACGACCGTTAAGAAGGAGGAGAGAAGAGGGAGGTGATCACTGCACGTGGAGCGCAGCCGAGTGAGAAATCCGGGGGACGATCCCGGCAGGCTGAGGGGGGCAGCCTGGCTCCTGCATTTCTCGGTAGATCATGAAGTTTGTTACTGTTCGTTGACTCGGGTTGGCGCCCCCACGCTTTCCAGCGCTCGCGCAATCCGCTGCAGACTATTGAGCGCTACGGCTTCTCTGCGCAGCCGTTCGCTTTCGGTCATCACCCGTTCGCCGGTGACCACTGGTTCCAGAGCGAGGATACCGTTCACCGCTGCTTCAGCGGCCAGGTCCCGGGCTGAGCGGGCTACGTTCGGCCATTCCCGCGGCTTGTCGCTCACTACGCTGTTCCTCCTCGCGGCGTTTGACATATCTCCAGATCGACCCGGCCACCATGGGGCCACCGCTGGCGGCGAAACATAGCAAGCCCAGGACGGCTGCCGGCCAGGAAAGGGCAGAAAGGCCGGCCAGAGTTGCGAGTACGCCTACCACGACGAACAGGCTGGTAAAGCCTTCGTCGTAATGTTTGCGTTCTGCTAGGCCCATCAGGGCGTCGTAGAGCGTACCGAACAAGACCAGGGAGATCAGGACGGCTAAAACCCGGCTATTTTCAAGCTGAATTTCATTTGTAGAACGCTGCGTGATATCGTAGAGAAAACTTTGGAGTGTGGTCATGTCAAATCCCTTTCGTGTTCCTGGCAGGAACCTGGCCGGTCGTGATTACGCCCAACCGTTCCAACACGATCAGTGCGTCCCTCTCCTCGTTGATCCAATTGGCGACTCGAGTGACCAGCCAGGTCTCCAGCCAGCCGCCGGGCAAGGGCAGGCTGCGATACACTTCATCCAGAAGCTGGCGCATGCGGGGAAAATCTGCGAAGTCGAAACGGGAACGATTGTGGCGCTGCAGCAGCCAGATCAAGAGAACAACCCACAAAGGAAGTTTGCCGATCATTGTTGTACCTCGTTGGTATGGAAAGAAGGGGTCATCACGACGACGGGGACCATGACGACGTTGGGCATGGCCACCACACCGGCTATGACGGCCTCGACGCTGTATGCCGAGAGAGTGGTCACCACTGCCGGGGGTAATTGGGCTGGGGAGATCAAGCGCCAGCCAGCCACCTGCAAGCGCTGGACCATGGATGCAAAATCCAATGTGTTGGTACGCAGGGCGTTCAGGTCGGCGGCGATGGTAGACCCGCCAGATGAGAGCAGCGTAAAAGCGTATTGCTGGCCCCTGGGCCAGGCGAGCAGGAAAGTGTCGCCATTTTGCAAGACGAAGGTACCCGGGGCACCCTGGGCCACCGATTGCATGCCGCGCACGGTTTCGGCGGCCCCCATGGGGCCGGCCAGAGAAGCGCCAATGGAAAAAGCGCCCACGCAGGCGCTGGCGATGAGGATGAGCAAGACGATCAGGGATCTGGCTTTCATGCTGGAGTCTCCTATATTGGAATCTGGTATACTGGGAACGGCGACTGGAGTCGCCTATCGCCTACACCCGCCATGCAGGGCGGGTGTAGGTCGTTTAAATTTGCTCGATAATTGGTTCATGTTTTACGAGCACTGCCTCAGGATGCCTTTGGATGTATTCTCGGCGGATCAACCATGATGTGAAATTCCCCATGCTACGCAGGTCGCTCCGAGCCATTTCACGCAGCATTTCTAATGCTTCTGGATCACTAATTCGCACATGTGTGACGTTAGTTTTCTCCATGAATGCATCTCCTTGGTAATAATATATCGCTATAGCGATAAGTATACACACAAGAGATGATTTGTCAATAGAGTGTTTACATTTCGTTATAATAAAAATGTCATGATAAAAGATTGGATTACCCAAAAATATATAGCTTACCGGGGAGATGCCATTGGCAATGAGAAGTCTATAAGCGATTTTGCACGCTACCTTGAAGTTAGTCAGTCATTGTTGTCAGAATGGATGGCTGGCAAAAAAAAACCAGGTATAAAGTCGATTGACAAAATCGCTAAGAAATATCCTGAAATCTATGATGTGATGGGATTACATCAACCATCTCAAGATGAACTATTAGGTCTACCAAAATCATTACGTACGAGGTTACGAGCTGCTCTTGCTGAAATGCATGCAGAATATAATGCAAGGAGCTTATTGTTAGATGATCCAGAGGCTGAAAAAATCGCAATAGAAATTCTGGAAAAACACGGATTCAAATACACCCGGACATCGAACTCTGGAGAGTCATTTGTCATAGGATCTGGAATAATTGTTGATTCTAAGCAGTCGTGAAAGTGTAATGTTTTCATGAGTTGTTTATAGAACACACGTTCCCATTAATTCAATCCCATTTCAGGGGGATAAAAGGGTGAAAAAAAAGGGGATTCCATAGATATTGAATATCTCATTTCATTATGGAGAACATCGATGGCTAGCAAACCCCCCCAGATCGTTCGATTTCAGTCGTTAAAGCCTCCGTATCCACAGGAAGTGGCAGGTGAGTCATATCATAAAGAGGCTATCAAAAAAATATGTGGGCCTTATGACGAAGAAGGATACGATTCTGAAGATCATGTTGCGTACCTAATTTTGGATGACGACAATCTAAATGACAATAATGCGGTTCGTGTCGAAATCGATCATAAGCTGGTTGGTTACTTGCCCAGGCCTGCGGCGAAGCTTTACCGAGAAAAGCTCGACGAGCTGGGTCTCTCGGATGTAATTGGAAGCTGTCTTGCCAGCATACGGGGCGGCTTTATCTCCAAAGGTGGTGCCGAAGCAGATTTCGGAATTCGGCTTGGGGTAAATCTGCAAGAGTTGAGCTTGGATACGACAAGGATCAAGCTTAGATCGTCATATCGGGAACCATATCCTCTTCAGATTCATGGTGAGGAATTGCTTCGTGAGAATATAGAGGATGTATGTGGTTATTATGATGAAGAAACAGGCTACAAAGCGGATGATCACCTTGCAGAATTGCTTTTAGAGAGAGAAGGGGCTGTCCGGGTAGAGATTGACCATAAGCCGGTCGGGTATTTGTCGTCCACCACTGCAAAAAAATACCGCCGGAGATTGGTAGACCTGGGTATTCCCGATGCGGTTGGAGTCTGTTATGCAAGCATTAGTGGGGGGCGCCAGACAAGCTCAGGGATAGTTACTGATTTTAATGTCCGACTTGATATTGAAATCGACGATCTTGAAATTCTTGAACAAAAGAAAGCCTCTGTTGATAAAGACCAAACAGAAATTTTCGAAACAATGGAACCATCTTTACCAGAGGATAAACTGGTTGTAATTGATGATTCTGAATTGAAGAACCAAAAAACAACAAGCATCGATCCTTCGAAAGAAAAAGCCTTTAATCCACAAAAGATATCTCCTGAAACACCCCCAGAGAATGTCAAACCTTTTCTAAAGCCATCTCTTATCCAGGAAAGCTCCAAGACAGCCCAGGCTTCCAGACCGGTGGAAAAGCCGAAGGCTGGGCGATCCGATAAAAATTGGATAATCGCTTTGCTACTGTGCATTTTCTTGGGTATGTTTGGCGCCCACCAGTTCTATGCTGGGCGTAAGGGATTAGGTTTCGTTTATCTATTCACCGTTGGTTTGCTCATGCTTGGTTGGATTGTGGATTTTGTTTTGATCGTTTCGGGTAATTTCAAAGACAAGAATGGTCGATTGATTTCGCCACCGTGGAAATGATGAATTGGCTGCTGTATAAGTTATCAGAACCCCTAGAGAGTTCGAGCTCTTTTTCTGTTTTAAAGATTGATTGCCTTAAAGTAATGGCCACAGGGAGGGTATATGAAATTTGGCATTCGCAAACCATCTTTGAAAAAACGAATTGCTGCAAGAACGTCAGTTAAACGGGTAATTCGCCATAACTTGGGCCTCAAAGCGCCCCGCGGATTGGGAGTGATAACAAGTCCCAAGAAAGCGCTCTATAACCGGGCTTATCATCGGTCTACCAAAAGTTGCCTGGGTATCGTGATGATTGTGATAGCCAGCAGTACAGTGATTGGATGGGGCAACAAATTGTTAATGCGCATTTTATAGATGCGATGGTAACCAGGCCCACCCAATGGAAAGAGGTCTCCCATCCATGCTGAAATCTATCCGGTCTCACCCACTACGGGTTCTCAGTATTGTATTGGTCGTCGTGGCGCTGACTAGCTGGTTTCTCTTCCCGGATTGGCAGAAGCGACCGAACGGATGGCTTGAGCTTATTGGGGCCATGCTTTCCGGGATCATTCCTGCTGTGGCCGACTTCTTTTCCCTTTGGGATAGAAAAGAGAAGCCCGCATCGTCGGTACAGATCACGCAAACTGGTAATGGTGGGAACCTAATGGCTGGGTTTGTTGGCGATCCGCAGTTGGGTGGGACGCGGACGATGATCGGCCATGCTGAGAACGTACGCATTGAAACCCTTAAAGCACAAGAGACTCAGTTGCAAGAGCTACCCCAACTGCCGGCCAGGGATGTGCTACCGGTTCCCGGGCAACCCCCTGCAGGTTCGCGAATAATCTACTCGCGTAACCAAGCATTTGTGGGCCGCGAGGAGGATTTGAATTGGTTGGCAGAACGGTTACTTTATGCCCAGGAATCTCAAAGCGTAGGCATTTCACCGGCGGTAGCTGCCACGGGCCTGGGCGGGATTGGGAAAACACAGCTGGCAGTAGAATTCTGTTACCGTTACGGCAGGTACTTTGAAGGAGTGCATTGGGTCTCGGGGATCGGTGGTGACCTGATTGTAGAAATCGTCGAATGTGGCCGTACGATGGGTTTACTGCCCTGGCCGGAGAAGATCGAAGACCAATTGGCCCGAACTTTGTTCGAGTGGTCCCATAGCCAGCGCCGGTTGGTGGTGCTGGACAACCTGGAAGACCCGGCCATGCTACGCCAATGGTTGGCAAAGTTGACTGCCTGTCGGGTGTTAGTCACTTCCCGGCGCCCGGCTTGGCCGGCGGACCTTGGATTGCAGGAATGCAAGCTGGGGCTGCTATCGCCAGTGGAATGCCTTGCCCTGTTGAGAGATCTGGCGCCCAGGCTGGATGCAGTTAGTGAGGATCGTTTAACGCCGGTTGCCGAACGCTTGGGTGGCCTGGCGCTGGCAGTCGACCTGGCTGGGCGATACTTGAACGACCGGGAGAATTTGACCTCTGAGGAATATCTGGGTGAGCTGAATGAGGCGGAGAATTTGCTGGTGCATACCTCGCTGTTGGATTGGGTTACAAACGACAATCCTACTCGACACGAAACCAGCCTGGCAGCAACTTTCAGTTTGAGCTGGAAGCAGTTGGAGGGAGGAGAGGCCGACAAGATTGCTGCTCGTAAGATCTTCGAACTGGCTGGGTGGTGTGCGCCTAATACAGTGATCCCTGGGGAATTGCTGTCTGGTGCGGCCGGGGTGGCGGAGATCGACTTTGACCGGGGAATGAAGTGGCTCTACGAGCTGGGGTTATTGGAGCGGACGAAGGAAGGGCCAGTGATCCACCCACTCCTGGCGGAGTTCTCTAGGAGTATGTCACCAGTTGGTGAGAAAAGGAACTCTGTGCTGGGAGTTCTAGCTGATACGCTTTCTAAACAAGTGAATGAGACACATGATTCTGGTTTTACGAAAGCATTCCGAACGCTTATTTCCCATCTGGAACAGATATGTCCGGTAGTGGATGATATCGGATTGGCAATTGCTGGTTCACTTTGGAACTCATTAGGATTATCCTTATCTGGAATAGTTCGATTCGAAGCTGCAAAAACATGCTTTGAACGGGCATTGGCAATTGATGAGGCGGCATACGGCCCGAATCATTCTGTGGTTGCCAGGGATGTCAACGACCTGGGGAGAGTGCTGCGAGAACTGGGAGATCTAGCGGGAGCGAAGCAGTGCTTTAAACGGGCATTGGCCATCGCAATGGAAGCGTATGGGACGGATCATCCTAATGTTGCCTGGATTGTCTACAACCTAGCGGAGGTGCTGCGGGAACAGGGAGATCTGGCTGGAGCGAAGCAATGCTTTAAACGGGCATTGGCCATCGCAATGGAAGCGTATGGGACGGGGCAGCCTGATATTGCCTGGATTGTCAACAACCTGGCGGAGCTGCTGCGGGAACAGGGAGATCTGACTGGAGCGAAGGAGTGCTATGAGCAGGCGTTGGCCATCATAAAAGGAGTGTATGGGCAGGATCATCC
>JAAZOQ010000007.1 GCA_012797695.1 Anaerolineaceae bacterium
ATGCCGCCTTCCATGTTGCCGATCACCCAGACGATGATCGGCTTGGACTCGGCCAGTTTGGCTTTGACTTCGTCCAGCGTATAGCCTTTTACCGCTTGAGCAGGTAACCCATATTGCTGCAGCAGGTCTGCTACGGGGCCAGCGTAAACGCCGTAAGCATTAGGAGGGACCTGCCCCCAGTCGCTGTTTACGTCCCCTACGAATCCGTAGTCCGGGTTATCTGAGTGAGGCAGCGCAACCTGAAAGGTATACTCGTAAATGGGTACCCCAAAGAAATTGGCCCAATCGACAGAAGCTGAGGCTTCGCAGCCCAGGTGATAGACTTGCTGGTGCCCGGTGATGCCGGTAATGTAAAAGGAATCAGGAATAGACGTGGGCGTGGGCGAAGGAAGTGGGGTGGCAGTAGGCGACAGCGTAGGGGTTTCTGTTGGTGGCAGTGAGGTTGGAGTGGGTTGAATAATCGTGGGGCTGGGGAGGGGCGCCGCATGAGTTTGCGCCGTCGGCAAAACAAAGAACACCATCCCAAGAAGGGCAATACCTGACAAAAGCAACGCAATGCTCATTCCCAGAAAGATTCTGGCCGTGGCAGAAGAATGCTGATCCATGCCCTTAATCATACCTGAAACGAGGCCGAATCTCGTGAAGATTTCGTGGAGTTAAACGAAATCACTCCCGCAGGGGAGTGATCAGGTGCCGAGACTGGGAATCGGACCCAGGACGCCACAATTTTCAGTCGTGTGCTCTACCAACTGAGCTATCTCGGCTTGAGGTTTGTATTTTACCCGGTGAGGGGGGAAGTGTCAAGAAAAAAGCAGAGAAAAGCGAGAAATCCCTCTCGTTTGCCCGGGGAGGCGAAATTTCTTGGTCAGATCCAGCCCTTCAGTTGATAGACCCAGTAGCCGATGTATTCTTTGAGGCATTTCGTGGTGAGCGAAAGACTGCTGTAATTGGGCACCAGGTTGATCAAGAGTTCCTGCCAGTCTGAGGACCAGAGATTGTTCCAGGCAGCTTCGGTGATGGTGAAATCTGCTGGCGAAGGGATGACCTCACAGCCCTGTTTGGCAAACACAGCCACGGCGCGAGGCATGTGGGTGGCTGAAGTGACCAGGATCACGGTTTTGGCGCCGGCTTCTTTGATCATGGCACAGCTGTACAGCGCGTCTTCGTACGTGTTCTGAGACTTCCCCTGCAGCAGCATGGCCGATTGCGGCACCCCGAGTATCTCCATTACGGATTCCATGTCTGTAGCGGGAGAGGTATCCCCCAGGGCCAGAAAATCAATGTCTCCGCCGCTCAGTAAAAGGGTGGGGGCAACCCCCTGTTTGTAGAGGGAGGCGGCGTGGAAGAGCCGATCTGCAGCGGAGTTTAATTCCACCTCGGGCCGCGGCGAAAGTGCGGGCTCAGTTGCTCCGCCCAACACGACGATCATATCTGCCTGAACGGGAATATTCGCGGGCAGATATTTCCATTCCAGGGAACGGGCGAGTGAGTACGCGATGTACTTATTCCCACCCACGAAGAGCACAATTACGGTCAGCCAGACCCCGGCCAGTGCCAGCTTTCTCTTTTTCCACAAGATCAGGGTAAGGAGGAGCAGCAGGGTAGCCAGCCCCAATGGGTAGACGAAGAGCGGAAGGAATTTCGAAAGAAAGGTGAACATGGGTTCTCCAGATATTTTGAGTTGACTTTGAATAAAATATTGCTACACTAATGCTATATAGATTATCTTATTTATAAGGAGAGAACAAATGGATTCAAGTTATAACGGCGGTGGATTGGGTGTTTTCGGAACTCTGGTGTACATTGTTGTCATTGTTTTCTATTTATACTGCATGTGGCGGATTTTCGTCAAAGCCGGGAAACCGGGTTGGGCAGCCATCATTCCTATCTATAATGTTCTGGTGGAGCTCGAGATTGTGGGCCGTCCCTGGTACTGGCTGCTCTTGATGCTTATCCCTGTCGTTGATGTTGTGTTGGCCATCATCGTGCTCTTCCGGATGGCGAAGGTATTCGGTCACAGCGTCGGGTTTGGCTTTGGCCTGCTCTTCCTGTCTTTCATCTTTTTGCCGATTCTGGCTTTTGATCAATCCACCTATCTGGGACCAGACGTCGCGTAAAGTAATTTTTCTGTAACCCATTGCCCCTGAAGAACGTATTCTTCGGGGGCTTTTAATTGTAAAATTAGCAAAGGAAGAGTAACATAGGAAAGCCAATATTGAATTCAGGTCCATTAATTAATGAAACTGGAAACAGCAGTAATTAAGACCAAGATCATGATTCCAAGACGGCGTAGCGAGGTGCTCTCACGGCCCCGCCTTTTGGCCTTTTTGGAAGATATTCTTGACGTTCGCTTACTCATCCTGGCGGCCCCAGCCGGGTACGGTAAAACCTCCTTGCTGGTGGATTATGCCTATCATACACAATTACCGGTGTGCTGGTATTCATTGGATGCCCTGGATACGGATCCACAGCGTTTCATTGCCCACTTTATCTCTGCGTTACAGATTCGCTTCCCCAAGTTTGGCAAACTGGCTTTCAGCGCTCTCTCGGAATTCAATGAAGA
>JAAZOQ010000008.1 GCA_012797695.1 Anaerolineaceae bacterium
AAATATGAACTTTCAAATGTGGCTTAAAGCAATTCGAATCATTCCCAAAATCAGCAAGGAAGAATGGGGTCAACTGGATGTGATCTCGCGCTGGCTGATCATCACCCGGGCTGCCGTGCTGGTCATGACCCTGACCTCAGCCCTCATTGCCGGAATGCTGGCGATCACCATTGATCATCACCTCTTCGTGGGCTGGCGCTTTGCACTGGTTATCGTTGGCCTGGTGTTTGCCCATGCAACCAACAATCTGGTTAATGATCTGACCGATTACCACCACGGCGTGGATAAAGACAACTATTTCCGCACCCAATATGGCCCGCAACCTCTGGAAAATGGACTGATGACCCCCAAGCAATTTTATGCCTATATCGGGGTCACCGGAGGAATTGCCACTCTGGCCGGTTTGGCCCTGATCCTGACCCAGGCCAGCAGTACCCCGGGGAATCCCTGGATCACGCTAGGCTTGATGGCCGCGGGTGCCATCTTCGTGCTGTTCTATACCTGGCCGCTGAAATACATTGCCCTGGGAGAATTGACCGTGCTGCTGGTGTGGGGACCTCTGATGATCGGCGGCGGCTTCTATGCCATCACCGGCGTATGGAGCTGGGGAGCCGTGGCCGCCAGTCTGCCTTATGCCCTGGCAACGGTAACCGTCATTTTTGGCAAACATATCGATAAGCGCCGTGAGGATCAGGCCAAACACATCTATACCCTGCCCGTACTCTTCGGCGAAACAACCAGCCGGGTACTGGTATTAGTCATGATGGCCTTGCAGTACATTCTGCCAGTAGTCTATCTCTTTCTCTTGCCGCAATATTTCTCCTGGCCCATCCTGCTGGTCTATCTGACGCCTTTCCTGCTCAAGAAGCAAGAACGCGAAATGATCCTCGGGATCTATACGCATCCCCGACCCGAAGAACCCCCGACTGAAGCAAAAGAATTCTGGCCGCTGTGGTACGTAGCCGCAGCCATGATCCATACCCGGCTTTACGGCGGGATATTTGTCCTGGCGATGATCCTGCAGACCATTCTGTGGCCGTTGATCCATTGATCTTTTCTCCCCTTGCAATCGCAAGGGGAGTTCTGATTCATCACAAACACGAAACTTTGATATAATCGATACATCATCCCCACCCGGGGACTAAGGCGAAAAGAGATTGCAGAGAGTTGACGGCTGGTGCGAGTCAACAACCCCTTTCACCTGTTCCCCCCCGGTTGCCTCTGGCAGGGAGTCATCGCAGGGATCGCGAGATCGTAAGATGGCCGGTATGCACCGTTATCGCATCAATAAGGCTTTTCGCTGAGCGAAAGCAAATGCAGGTGGCACCACGAGTACGCCCCTCGTCCTGCGCAGGAACGGGGCGTAACTATTTAAACCGAGGTGCAAAATGTTTGATATCAATTTGATTCGTGAACAACCCGAAGTCGTCAAAAAATCTCTGAAAGACCGGCAGATGGATCCCGCGCCCGTAGATGAGATTCTCATGCTGGATGGAGATCGACGGGCCTTGCTGGTCAAGGTAGAAGCGCTCAAAGCGGAACGCAATACCGTCTCCAAAGCCATCAGCCAGATCAAAGACCCTGCAGAACGCCAGCAAAAGATCGAAGCCATGCGTCAGGTAGGCGAAGAAATCGCCAAACTGGATGAGCAGGTAAAAGGGGTCGAAGAACGCTTCAACTATCTGGTCTCCACCATCCCGAACCTGCCAGACCCCACTACCCCCTATGGTGTGGATGATTCCGAAAATATCGTAGAGCGCGTCGAAGGCAAACAGCGTGAATTTGATTTCACCCCACTGCCCCACTGGGACCTGGGTACCCAACTAGGCATCATCGATTTCGATCGTGGCGTCAAACTGACCGGTTCCCGATTCTACATTCTCAACGGTGCCGGTGCACGTCTGGAACGCGCTTTGATCGCGTATATGCTTGACCTGCATTCCAGGCAGGGATATGAAGAACGCTATACCCCCTTTATGGTCAAAGCAGAAACTCTCTTCTCTTCGGGCCAGTTACCCAAATTCGTCGATAATCTGTATCATGACGTTGAAGAAGACCTGTGGATGGTTCCTACCGCGGAAGTTCCTCTGACCGGTATGTACAAGGACGAAGTCCTCGACGAAACCACCCTGCCGCAGCGTTTCACCGCCTATACTCCCTGCTTCAGACGCGAGAAGATGAGCGCCGGCCGTGATGTACGCGGTATCAAGCGCGGTCATCAATTCGATAAGGTAGAAATGTATATCTACTGCAAGCCTGAAGAATCAGAGAATGAACTGCACAAAATGCTCCAGGATGCCGAAGATACCTGCAAGGGACTGGGCTTAACCTACCGCATCAAGCGGCTGTGCAGCGGTGATCTGGGCTTCAATGCGCGCATCACTTATGACGTGGAAGTCTGGGCACCCGGCTGTGATGAATGGCTGGAAGTTTCTTCGGTCTCGAACGTGGGT
>JAAZOQ010000082.1 GCA_012797695.1 Anaerolineaceae bacterium
CTGTCATAGAACGAACGCGTGTTCACTTCATAAAAAATTGCATTTTGGTACCAGTTATCTTGATTGGAACGCATAAACCATTAACCTCTGAGATTCGATAAATTAACCTTTGACTGACCCAGCAGTCAGGCCACGAACAAAGTAACGTTGGAAGGCAAAGAACACGACCATCGGAATGATGAACGAAAGGAAAGCCGCTCCTGTCAGAATGTGCCAGTTCTGCCCACGCGGATCAAGCAAATTGGTGATCTGCACCGTCAGCACCGGGTGCGTGGTCAGGAAGATCTTGGCCACCAGAAAGTCGTTCCACACCCAGATGAACTGGAAGATTCCCAGCGAGGCAATGGCCGGCATGGCCAGCGGCAGCGCCAGCTTGCGGAAAGCCATCCAGTGACTGGCCCCATCCAGGTAAACCGACTCGAACAGGTCGCGTGGGATGGTCACGATGAAGTTGTGGATCAGATAAATGGCATAGGGCAGGCCAAAACCGATGTGGAACAGCCAGATGCCCAGGAAGGAGCTTTGCATCCCCAGCCGGGTATACAACTGGGCAATAGGCACCAGCGCCATTTGCAGCGGAACAACCTGCAAACCGATCAGCAAAGCAAAGATCCATTGCCGCCCCTTGAAATCCAGCCAGGCGAAGGCATAGGCAGCCAGCGCGCCCAAAAAGATCACTCCCAGCGTTGCCGGGATCGTCACGATCAGGGTATTAACCATGGCTGAGCCCATGCCCGCCGAATTGAGAATATCGCTGGCATTGCATTTGTAAACCGCCAGCGTACTCGTGACTTGTTTTTCGCAATCCGAGAGATAATCCTGCGTCCCTTTATAGCCAACGATAGCATCCACGTAATTCTTCAGGGTGAACTTGTTGGTCGACTGTTTTTGCCCGGAAAGCGTTTGCAGATAAGAAGTCACGTTCGACAGGGTGCCAATGGCATCTTTGGTATTTTCGGGCAGCGCCGGGTTGCTCACGTGGGCTGTCCCATCCGCCAGAGGCTGGCGCAGCATCACCAGCAAACTCGAGGCGCTCGGATACTGCGATACCACGTTGGCATCGCTCAGATCCGCAGCGGTGATGGCTTTCCCATCATTGCCGTGGCAAGAAGCACAGTAAGTGTCATACTCAGTGGTTCCCAGCACTTTCGGAGTGCCGGCAAAGACTGTCCACCAGCCAGTGGTGCGCACCGCTTCACGCGTTCTGAAGGAGGTCACGAACAGACCCAGGGTCGGTACAATCCACAGGACGCACATAATAATCACGGCCAGGTTAACCGGTACTTTTTTGAAGAACAGGTTCAAACGTGAAAGAGGTCTCATCGTGATGCCTCCTCTTTGCGGAAGCGTTTAATGTTGAAGATCATGATCGGGATCGTCAGCACGATTAACAGCACCGCCAGCGCCGTGGAGCGCCCGGTGTTGGTCACGATCAGGTTGAACATGCGGTTGGCGATGACTTCGGTGCCATAATTGCCGCCGGTCATCACGTATACCACATCGAAGATCTTCAAGATGATGATGGAAAGGGTCGTGGAGACTACAATCACGCTGGGCAAGATCGTGGGGAACATGATCTGCCAGAAGACCTGCCATTCATTGGCCCCATCCACGCGGGCTGCTTCCAGAATTTCACTGGGCACGTTCTTGATGGCCGCCGAGAGCATGGTCATACAGAACCCGGCCCACAGCCACACTCCCACGATCATCAGGGAAAAGTTGCTGATGGCGGGGTTGCTCAGCCAGGTCACCGCGGAGCCGCCCAGCCCGGTAATGATGCCATTGAGGATGCCGATCTGCGCTCCGCCGCCGCTCTGGAAGTCGTAGACGAAACGCCAGATGATACCGGCACCAATGAACGAAATTGCCACCGGCATGAAAATGATCGACTTGGCCAGCTTTTCATAGGGAACTCGATCAGCCAGAATGGCAAAGAATAAACCACCGGCTACCGTTGCCGGTACCATGAGTAATAACCATAAAGCATTATTGCGCAGAGCAATCAGCATATCCGGGTTGGTCAGAGCATAGCGGTAATTCTCGAAGACGCCCCAGCAAGGCTGCCCTGCCGCGCAGGTAGTGGCCGCCGAATTGGTGCCCGTGTTGTCGAGAAAGCTCAAACGAATTGTTGCAATAGTGGGATAAATAATGAAGACTGCCATCATTAAAAAGGCGGGGAGTAAATACAGCCAGGGCGCCAGCTTCCCTTGCCGCATGATTTTGGGTACCATGGGTCCTACCTCCTCTACCAAACCGTTTCAAGAATACCTTCGGGGCATGGTACGACAACCCATGCCCCGAAACTCAATCATCAGAATCTATTTGAGGGATTCTGTTTGTGCAGCAGCAATTGTAGCTAAGGTGGAGGCAATATCTTTGCCCTGAACGACGTCCACAACGCCCTTGAACTCAGCATTATTGAACGGAGCGCCGATAGCATCACCAATATCGAAGGTGAAACCAGTCGCGCCGCTCAGGATGGTGCTCAGTTTGATCGACTGCGGATCGGAGTAGTTGCCGTCAGCATTCTTGTTGGGGGAAAGGCCGAAGTTGGCTTTGGCCCAGTTCTGACCACCGACCGTACCGGTCAGGTAAGAAACCAGAGCTTTGGCAGCCGCGCTGTCAGAGAAGGAGAACATAAAGTCAGCGCCGCCCTGCAAACCCTGCACGCCCGGGAATTCAAAGAAGTCATAATCCGTGCCGTATTTCAGATCGGGGAACTGGGTGGCAATGCTGCCGCCGGCGAACCCGGACTGTTTGACCATCATAGCCTCAGCAGGATTGGAGAAGACTTTGTAGATAGCATCCAGGAATTTGGTGTTGACAGTACCATCTGCACCACCCACGGTGTATTTGGCATCCGAAGCCCACTTGTAATAAGTGGCATAGGCATCCTGTACACCCTGGTCA
>JAAZOQ010000083.1 GCA_012797695.1 Anaerolineaceae bacterium
TCTTTGGTATTTTCGGGCAGCGCCGGGTTGCTAACATGGGCTGTCCCATCCGCCAGAGGCTGGCGCAGCATCACCAGCAAACTCGAGGCGCTCGGATACTGCGATACCACGTTGGCGTCGCTCAGATCCGCGGCGGTAATGGCTTTCCCATCATTGCCATGGCAAGAAGCACAGTAGGTGTCATACTCAGTGGTCCCCAGCACTTTCGGAGTGCCCGCAAAGACTGTCCACCAGCCGGTGGTGCGCACCGCTTCACGCGTTCTGAAGGAGGTCACGAACAGGCCCAGGGTCGGTACAATCCACAGGATGCACATAATGATCACAGCCAGGTTAACCGGTACTTTTTTGAAGAACAGGTTCAAACGTGAAAGAGGTCTCATCGTGATGCCTCCTCTTTGCGGAAGCGTTTAATATTGAAGATCATGATCGGGATCGTCAGCACGATCAGCAGCACTGCCAGCGCCGTGGAGCGCCCGGTATTGGTTACGATCAGGTTGAACATGCGGTTGGCGATGACTTCGGTGCCATAATTGCCGCCGGTCATCACGTATACCACATCGAAGATCTTCAGGATGATAATGGAAAGGGTGGTGGTCACCACAATGACGCTGGGCAAGATCGTGGGAAACATGATCTGCCAGAAGACCTGCCATTCGTTGGCACCATCCACACGGGCCGCTTCCAGAATTTCACTGGGCACATTCTTAATGGCCGCCGAGAGCATGGTCATACAGAACCCGGCCCACAGCCACACTCCCACGATCATCAGCGAGAAGTTGCTGATGGCAGGGTTACTCAGCCAGGTTACCGCGGAGCCGCCCAGCCCGGTAATGATGCCGTTGAGAATGCCGATTTGCGCTCCGCCGCCGCTCTGGAAGTCGTAGACGAAACGCCAGATGATACCGGCACCGATGAATGAAATCGCCACCGGCATGAAAATGATCGATTTGGCCAGCTTTTCATAAGGCACTCGATCCGCCAGAATGGCAAAGAATAACCCACCGGCTACCGTTGCCGGTACCATGAGTAACAACCATAAAGCATTATTGCGCAGAGCAATCAGCATATCCGGGTTGGTCAGAGCATAGCGGTAATTCTCGAAGACGCCCCAGCAGGGCTGCCCTGCCGCGCAGGTAGTGGCCGCTGAATTGGTGCCCGTGTTGTCGAGAAAGCTCAAACGAATTGTCGCAATAGTGGGATAAATAATGAAGACTGCCATCATTAAAAAGGCGGGGAGTAAATACAGCCAGGGCGCCAGCTTCCCTTGCCGCATGATCTTGGGTACCATGGGTCCTACCTCCTCTACCAAACCGTTTCAAGAATACCTTCGGGGCATGGTACGACAATCCATGCCCCGAAATTCAATCACCAGAACCTATTTGAGGGATTCTGTTTGTGCAGCAGCAATTGTGGCTAAGGTGGAGGCAATATCTTTGCCCTGGACCACGTCCACAACGCCCTTGAACTCAGTATTATTGAACGGAGCGCCGATAGCATCACCAATATCGAAGGTGAAACCAGTCGCGCTGCTCAGGATGGTGCTCAGTTTGATCGACTGCGGATCAGAGTAGTTGCCGTCAGCATTTTTGTTGGGGGAAAGACCGAAGTTGGCTTTGGCCCAGTTCTGACCACCAACTGTACCGGTCAGATAAGAAACCAGAGCTTTGGCAGCCGCACTGTCAGAGAAGGAGAACATAAAGTCAGCGCCGCCCTGCAGCCCCTGCACGCCCGGGAATTCAAAGAAGTCATAATCCGTGCCGTATTTCAGATCGGGGAACTGGGTGGCAATGCTGCCGCCGGCGAACCCGGACTGTTTGACCATCATGGCCTCAGCAGGATTGGAGAAGACTTTGTAGATAGCATCCAGGAATTTGGTGTTGACAGTACCATCTGCACCACCCACGGTGTATTTGGCATCCGAAGCCCACTTGTAATAAGTGGCATAGGCATCCTGTACACCCTGGTCA
>JAAZOQ010000084.1 GCA_012797695.1 Anaerolineaceae bacterium
AAGGATGGCCCCAGCAAAGAAGCTCTGGCGGCCTTGCAATCCCAGGCAGATTCCGCGCAGGCGGCTGCCGATGAAGCACAATGGGCCTACGATCAACTGGTGCTCAAGTCCCCTTACGATGGTGTTTTTGTCCAGTGCGACCTGACCAAAGGCGAATTCATTACCGCTGGCATGAAAGCCGCGCTGGTGGCGGATTTCTCTTCCTGGCTGATCGAGACCGATGACCTGGACGAGATCGAAGTTGCTCAGATCGACAGCAGCCAGCCGGTGACGATCACGGCTGATGCACTGCCGGGTGAAGAATTTACCGGTACCGTTGACCGTATCCTCGATAGCTACACTGATAAAAATGGCGACATTCTTTATACTGCCAAGATCAAACTGAATTCGGATGAACCAAAACTGCGCTGGGGAATGACCATGCAGCTTGAGTTTCAGAAGTAGCCTTTTGCCAATCACAACCTCCTCTTCGATGATGAAGAGGAGGTTGTTTGTCTGAGTGGGGGGAACAAGGAGAAGGATCACCGGGGAACTGCCCTGGTTTTCGAAGTGACGAAAAGAGGGGCATCGGTTAAAATCAGAGCATGTCTTTCAACCAGATTTACTTTGCTGATAACCTGAGTGTATTACGCACTTTGCCGGCTGAATCGGTGAACTTGATCTATATCGACCCACCCTTTAACACCGGTCATAAACAGGTGCGCCACCAGTTGAAAACGGAAAGTGCTGTTGAGGGGGATCGGGTGGGCTTTGCCGGGAAGCATTACCAGACGCACAAACTGGGTTCGATGGCTTACGATGATATTTTCGATGATTTTCTGGCTTTTCTTGAGCCGCGGCTGCGTGAAGCCTGGCGAGTTTTGACCCCGAATGGCAGCCTGTATTTTCACATCGATTACCGCGAAGTCCATTACTGCAAAATATTGCTGGATCAGATCTTTGGACGGGATTCTTTCTTGAACGAGATCATCTGGGCCTATGACTATGGCGCCCGCACGCGCAAAAAGTGGCCAGCCAAACACGATAACATTTTGTGGTATGCCAAGAACTCGGAAGACTATGTGTTTAATTACGAGGAGATCGACCGTATTCCCTACATGGCCCCAGGGTTGGTCGGGCCAGAGAAAGCCGCTCGCGGCAAAACCCCAACGGATACTTGGTGGCACACGATCGTTGCCACCAACGGACAGGAAAAGACAGGCTACCCAACCCAAAAACCGATGGGAATTTTGCGCCGGATTATTCTAGCTTCTTCCCGCCCGGGAGATACCGTGCTTGATTTTTTTGCTGGCAGCGGTACCACTGGAGCGGCCTGCCTGGAATGCGGCCGGCGTTTTATCTTGATAGACAACAACCCTCAGGCGCTCGAGACCATGTCCAGACGGTTTCAGGCGAATCCAGAGATAGAATGGATCCAATAAAATGAAAAATCTTCCGGTTCCAACTTGTGACGAGATGCTGGCGCAGCTGCGCAGTTTGGGAAATTCAACCAACGTGGCCGGGCAGCAGCGATTTGCGATTGTAGGCGGCGAGCAATTGGGCGTTTCACTGCCTGAAATTCGGCGCTTGGGGAAGGGCATCCATAGCCACGAACTGGCGGCCCAATTATGGGCCAGCAACGTGCACGAGGCGCGTATCCTGGCCGCCCAGGTGGATGAACCTGAAAAGGTGACTTTGCAGCAGATGGAAGCCTGGGCCAGCGAGTTCGAGAGCTGGGATGTCTGCGATCAGGTCACGGATGAGTTATTTATCCATACCGCCTATGCCATGCAGGTGATCCCGGAATGGGCGGCACGGGAGGAAGAATTTGTGCGCCGGGCGGCTTTTGCCA
>JAAZOQ010000085.1 GCA_012797695.1 Anaerolineaceae bacterium
CGGCCAGTGAATCTCCAGCTCTTTTCCATCCGGCGTTTTTAATTTGACTCCCTCACGCAATTCCTTGATCCCTGGGATCGTCCCGATCTGTACCCCATCCAATTTCACCGGGCTGTTCTTCCAGCGCGCACGATACACGATCTCCAGCCGTTTCGGCCCTCCGGGCTCGAAAGCATAAATATACCCCGACATTTTTTGCCTCCCTGTTTTTAGCGGTGGGAATACTACAAACTGACTTCCCCCATTTCATCCCCTGTGATTATACTCTCCCTCCCAGAAGTCTGGGGGAACTTTTCTGGTTGGCCTCTGCCAGCAGCCAACGGCCTTCTCTTGAAGGATCCGTTGATTTTATTTGACAGCCGAATTAAATTGGCATATACTCGATATGTATTAACATCAATACATTATGGAGCAGGTATGGACACAATCCCGCACGACGACTTTACGCTTGTCACCCCGGGTAAGGCCGCCGAAGAGCAGTGCCGGCGGATGATGGCCGAGGGCAGCAAAGAAAACAGGCGCCTCCTCGATCAATTGACCGACAAACCCTTCGGAGGGAAGATCACAGGTTCTTTTATCTATTCACATCCGCCCGATTACATCGGCCGGCCCACCATGCATTATTCGAAGCAAGATTGGCAATCCCTGCTCCAGGAAATGAAACAGATGGGCCTCGACACCGTGATCTATCAAGCAGCGGTCTGGTCAGAGATTCAGGAAAGCAGCTATCCTTCCAAAATGTTCAAGTCTTACAAGACCTGGGATTCGCTGGGGCCGTTGTGTGACGCGGTCGCAGCGGAAGGCTTCACCCTCTACATGGGTGGGCTGGGCAATATGATCGGGTTCGACCCCAACGTGAGCGCAGCAGCCCTGGCACATGATTGTGAAGAACAACTGGCCTGCTTCACTGAGCTGCTGGATTATCGCGGGGGATTCCACGGCTTCTATTTCAGCCCGGAAACGGGTTTCCCGGGCCAGCGTCAACCCGAACGTGAATCGAAACTGAATACTTATTTCAAATCGGTATGTGAAGGCGTGAAAGCCTTGTGCCCCGGGCTGCCCATTCTGGCTTCGCCGGGGACTTATTACTACCCCGGGCAGGAACAGGAGATCTATGATTTTCTGCTCTCGCTGCTTCAAGGAGTTCCCATAGATTACATGGCCCCGCAAGATTCGATCGGGGTCTTTGCCAACCAACTGCGCTACCTGCGCCCGTCTTTCGAGATCTGGGAGAAGGTCTGTCAGGCCACGGGCATGCATCTGTGGGTCAACGTCGAATCTTTCGAACGGGCTGACGTCAACACCCAGAGTGACTTCGTTCCCGCGGATTTCGACCGGCTGGCTTATCAACTTTACAACGCCAACCAGGTGGGAGAAAAGATCATCTCCTGGGAAGTCCCCTATTTTTATTCTGCCCTGGCCGGAGAACGTGGCATAAAACTGCGTCAGGCTTACATGGATTCGCTGGCACGCGGCGAACGCTAAAATCAGGCCGGATGAAGAAATTTCATCCGGCCTTGTTTTTTATTTCTTTTGCAGATAAACCTGTGCGGCGCCGATCAACCCGGTATGCGAACCTAATTGCGCGAGCGAGATCTTCACCTGATCTGCAGGTACCAGACCGCAATTCTGTTTAATAACCCTGTGAATTTCGGGCAAAAACAAGTGACTGGCTTTCATTATGCCCCCGCTCAGGCAGATCAGCTCCGGCATCCAGAGGGTCACCAGATTTGCCAGGCCGATGCCCAGAAAATTTGCCGTCCGCTGCACCACTTTTTGGGCAAACGGGTCCCCAGATTCAGCCAGACTGCACAGCTCGCGCCCGGATAATTTTTTATGCTCTGGGTGATTTTCCTGCGCCCACCTTTCCATTGCGGTTCCGCTGGCCAGGCTTTCCCAGCAGCCGCGCGAGCCACAAAAGCAAACCGGGCCTTCCCCAGCCAGGATGGTCTGATGCCCCATTTCAGGATGTGACCCTCCGGCGCCGCTGTATACTTTTCCGTTCAGGATCACCCCCACCCCAATCCCGGTACCAACTGTCACCATCATAAAATGATCCGCTTTTTGCCCGGCTCCCCAGGCCCATTCCCCGAGAGCGGCGGCATTCGCATCATTTTCAAGGACCACCGGTTTGTGGCAGGCGCTTTCAAGCTCCTCAACCAGGTGAATGCCGGTCCACCCCGGCAGAAATTCGACGTAGCCCAGGGTACCCAAATCAGAAAACACCGGCCCAGTACAGCCAATGCCAACTCCCTCACACGGATAGGAAGAATGATTGATGATCTCCGCTATTTTCGCAATCCCTGAAGCCGGGTCGTTCTTGACCTGCTCCGTGGCAAATTCACTCGAGTAGACGACCTGACCC
>JAAZOQ010000086.1 GCA_012797695.1 Anaerolineaceae bacterium
GTGACCTGCGATGGGCAGCAGTTGCCAGAATCCTCAGAAAATGCAGTTCCCCTCTCTCTTTTGTGGTTGGGCGCGTTTAGCCTGTATTATTTGGGCATGGGGCTGAAAGACGTTTTTCTGAAAGAGGAAATGCTGCAGATTGCTGGCGCGGTCGACATCCTGCTCGGCCTCTTTTTTGGCTTCACGGCTTATTTGGTGCACAAATCGAAAAAGGGAGCTTTCGAGGCCTTGCTGGTCTGTGATCTGCTGATTCTCTGGAGTCTGTTTCAGGTGGGCAAGACGCTGTATGCCAACGGGCAATTCAATTGCCTGATCGGGGGAATCATGGGGGGAATCCTGCTGGGAATAGCGATAGACATTCCTCAGGTGCTGCGCTGGAAAAAGGAACGAATGCAGTATGCCGAAAGACATCCGCAGCAGGCGGGCAAATAGCCAGTGATTTTGCCGCAAGAACATTCTGAAAAACGCGGGGTGTGGTCCCCAGGGGACAGAACATGATGATCTATAAAGGCTATGCGGCTATTGTTGAATTCGATGATGAAGCAAATATTCTCCATGGCGAAGTATTACACCATCAACGATGGCATCACCTTTCAAGCTGATTGTGTCGCTGGTCTGGAACGATCATTTCATGATTCCGTCGCTGAGTATCTGGAGTTTTGCGCGGCCCGGGGGCGTCAACCTGAAAAACCTTATTCTGGAGAGGTAGCCTTGCGCCTGCCTTCTGATCTGCACCGGGAGAGCACCGCAGCGGCAGAAAAGGGAAAGCGTCAATAACTATATTGTTGAAGCGCTTGAGAGTTTTTCAGAGAAGTAACTCTTTTGAGAGGAGAAACAGCATTCACTGCAGTGAAGTAATTAGAAGATTCCGGGGCTGCCTTTCGCAGCCCCGGTGAAGGTTCAGTTCAGCAAAGATTTCATCTGTTTGTAAATAAGATGGGCAGCTCTCTTGGGGGCAAGGCGGGTGAGAAAATCCATCATTTTGGCGTCGCTGCCGACGAGCACGCGGAATTTGTCCCTTTCCATGCCGTCAAGGATGATACGGGCGGCCGTCGCGGGAGGGGTCATCTTATATTTGCCGGTATCCTGGCTGTTTTGTTGGGCGGCAGTCATGACGCCGGAGTTGACGGCGATGTTGGTGCCAATGGCCCCCGGGAAGACGACGGTAACGTGTACGTGCGTGTCGAGCAGCTCAGCATAAAGGCCTTCGGTGAGCAGTTTGACGGCGGCTTTGGAGGCGCCGTAGAGGGTCTGCCCTGGGACGGGCAGGAAGCCGCCCATGCTCGAGACGCTGACAATGTGAGCAGTGGGGCGCTGGAGCAGTTGGGGCAAGAAAGCCTTGGTCATGTAAAGCGTGCCGAAGAAATTGACGTTCATGGTGCGTTCGATCTGGGGATCGGTCAGGTCATTGAGACGCACAAATGGCTGGATGATGCCGGCATCGTTGATGAGACCATCCACACTGCCGTGTGCCGCCAATACCTGCTCGGGCAGGGCGGCAACCGCAGACTGATCGGCGATGTTGACGACGTGGGTCGAGATCTGGCTGCCCAGAGCACCGGCGCGGCGCACGGTTTCTTGCAGAGCATCTGCCTGAATATCCACCGCGGCGACGCGGGCTCCCCGACGCACCAGCTCGAGGACCATTTCACGGCCCATGCCGTTTCCGCCGCCTGTCACCACAATCACCTTATTCGCGACTTTCATTTTTACTCCTGACACAAGAAAGAATCTGGCCTTTCTTGTAGAATTATTGTAGCGCTTAATTATTAGAAATTTGATAAAAATTGTCGCAATATATAAATCATGAAAGTGAGCAACCAGGCTGTGGGGGCGAGGGTGATGAGTGCAATCTGTGAAAAAAGGGTCAGACAGTGGAAAAATGAGGGATTACTGGCTGGGGAGGGTGCGCGGGTGGGGAATTTCGGCCTGGATGATGACGCCGCCGCCGGAATTATTCTCGATGCTGAGATTGCCGCCCAGCAGGGCAACGCGTTCGCTGATGCCAAGAAGCCCAAAATGACCTTGTTTGGCCAGGGCGGAAAGGTCGAAGCCTTTGGGCAGGCCAATGCCATTGTCGATGATGGTGAGCATGATGGAGCGTGAGGAGTTATGCCACAGGTGCAGGGTGGCCTGGGTGGCGCGGGCGTGCTTATCGATGTTGCGCAGGGCTTCCTGAACGATGCGGTAGATCGACAGTTCGGTGGCTTCGGGCAGACGGATGAGGTTGGAGTCGATGGCGATCTGCAGTGCAATGGCGTGCTTGGCGGACCATTCGTTGGCGAAAGAGGTAATGGCAGCGCCCAGGCCGAGGGCATCGATGGTGGGGGGGCGCAGATCACGGCAGGTATCGCGCAGATTTTCGATCAGTTCGCGGATGTTGAAGCGGATGTTTTTCAGCTTGTCACCGATCGAGAGGTCGAGATCTTCGTTCTCTTCGATGGCTTCCAGTTCGTAATTTACGCTCAATAAATCCTGAATAGTCTCGTCGTGCAGCTCGCGGGCCAGCGATTTGCGGTCCTGTTCGTCTTTGGTGAGCAAGCGGCGGTGGGCATCTTGCAGGGCCTGGTTGATCTTATCCAGGGCGATGATCTGTTTGTTCAACTGGTTGATGAGCTGCTTGTTGAGGGTATCTTGGGCAGCGAGGTCGCGTTCAAGCAGCATCTGGTTGTTTTTTAGTTCCTCAGCACGTTCGCGGGCGCGGTAATAGTTATCCAGGGCCCAGATGAAGGGGGTGATCTGCTGCTGATCGGTGGTGCCGACCAGAGCGGCCACAACCTCCTCGCGGCTGGTTTCGTCCGTTCTGAAGCGGGCGACCTGATAGTTATCGCACAGGACGAGAATCTCGTCGGTGACGGCAAAGAGGTGATCGAGGTTGTCGCTGAAGAAGATGACCCCGCGGCCTTCCTGCTGCCAGGATTCGATCAGGGAGAGCACCTTCTTCTGATTGGTGTAGTTCAGCACTTCGGTGACGTCGTCGACGACCATTAATTTGGCAGGTTTGACCATGGAACGGGCCACAGAAAGCATCTGGCGCTGTTCCCCAGAAAGGTTGCTGACCTTTTCACGCAGGCTGGGGAAGGAGATATCGAGCTGTCTCAGAATACGCAGCGAAGTGTCATCCATGCGCTTTTGTGAGCTGATGAGCTTGCCGCCGGTGATGGCCGGCCAGCCGATCTCGTTGCCCATGAAAATATTCTCGCCGATATCCATCGAGGGAACCAGTTCGGGGGTTTGATGGAGTACTTCGATGCCGAGCTGGCGTGCTTTAAAGGGCAGGTGCAGCCGCTTGCCTGAAAGATAGATCTCTCCTTCACTGGGGGGCTGCAGCCCGGCCAGGACCATGACCAGGGTCGTCTTGCCGGCACCGCTGCGGCCGGCTACCCCCAATACCTCGCCGGCGTTGACCGCGAAGCTGACGTTGTTTAAAACGGGGAGGTCTCCGAATTTCTTGGTAAGGTTGACGACTTTCAGCAGGGGTTCCATTGAGAGTCCATTTAATTGATAGCGTCAATGACGATCTGGCGCAGGGTGGCGATATCGAGGTCCTTCTTATCCACGAAGGCCAGGGCACCGGCTTCGATGCCCATGCGGTGAAATTCGCGGTCAGGATAGGCGCTCATCAAAATAAAGCGGGTGTCAGGCGATGCACTCTTCATCTGATGAATGCACTCGATGCCGTTTTCTTTGTTGAGGATCATGTCGACGAAGACCAGGCGAATCGGAGCGGCTTTCACTTGAGCGACCGCTTCGCTGATGGATTGAGCCTCTGACACGTTGGCAGAGGGGTAGGCAATATTCAGTGAATTTTTGAATTCATGACGATAGTGGGTATTATCATCTACCAGTAAGACAGAAATGGGTTTTAAGGGGGTACTTGAGAACATAGTAGAGTTTCTTTGTATAGGTTGATTTAATGAAGATGAAAATAGCTCAGGGTGCTGGTTGGCAAAGTTCACTGCCTCGAGCCGACTCTGCACGTTGAGGTTGTGATACAGGCGGGTGAGGTTATTTTCGATGGTCTTGATGCTTTTGTTAAGGGTATTGGCAATGGCTTTGTTATCGAGGCCCTTTTGCAGCAGGCCCAGCAATTCGAACTGGCCGGCTGAAAGTTTGCCAATTGACCCGGAGCTCCCCCGGGGTTCGGTTTTTTCGTGGATCAGTTTTTTGACCAGAGAGCTCGAAAGCCATTGTTCGCCCATCATGATGCGGCCCAGGGCCAGACTGAGATCAGACAGGGGGCCGTCTTTGAGGTGGTAGCCATCTGCACCGGCGGCCAGAAGCCCTTTTACGTAAACGTCGTCATCGTGAGCGGTGACGATCAGAATCTTGAGCTGCGGATGGGCACGGCGGATCTGTTGCACGGCCACGATCGGGTCGAATTCGGGCATGGCCACATCGATCAGCACACAATCTGGTGCCAGACGGCCAATGGCCGCAAATAAAGAAGGCCCATCGATGGCTTCGCCCACCACTTCGAATTCCTGACATTCTTCCAGCACGCTGCGGATACCCTTGCGCACCAGGTCGTGATCATCTGCAATCAGGATCCTTACTTTCTGCATAATCCGATTTTATCATAGTCAAAAATAGGGGCTGCGGGCAGAACTTGTGGTTTGCTGCCCTGAAGGGGTAAAAAGTATTCTGCGGGCCCATTTTCGGGAAAAAATAGGGGGGATTCCCCTAATCCATTGGGGGAATTTCTTGGGTCGCATTTTAGGGCCGCTATGTTATATTATTACTGCTCAACAATGCAGCGGTAATAATTTGAATAGAAGCGTACAAGTGAATATTTCGGCAACCAAGGGGCGCGAGGTTCAGGCGTTCAGCAAGAGTGGGGTTGCCGGTCTATTTGCGTCTCTGTTTGCAGCACGGTTGAGCCAGATCACGAACCCAGGCAAGTGATTGAAATCGATGGGCCTGGGTACGAGCAGTGTGTACGAGAAACCAAAACTTTTATCAGAAGGAGGTCAGGTATGTCTTTTGGTGCCAAGAGTGTTGAGCCACAGGCTTTGCAAGCGGGCGGTCAGCAGTTCCGCATCAACGGCAAGGTCGCGACGATCTACAGCGGCGCAGTCCATTACTGGAGATTAGATCGTGAGAAGTGGGATGATATCCTGGAAAAAGTGAAAGGGATGGGTTTCAACACCGTCTCGATCTACATTCCGTGGGAAGTTCACGAAATCAAACGAGGTGAGTTCGACTTTGGTCAGATCAACCCCAGCAACGACATCGATGCTTTTTTGACGCTCTGCGAAGAAAAGGGCCTGAACATCGTCGTGCGCCCCGGTCCGCAGATCAACTCTGAATTGACCTGGTTCGGTTATCCGCTGCGCATCCTCGAAGATGAAGAGATGCAGGCACAAACCGCCTGGGGCAGCAAGGCCGTTTTGACCCAGGTTCCACGGCCCATCCCGGCACTGAGCTATGCTTCAGACAAATTCTATGCCGAGACAGCGCTGTGGTATGATGCCATCTTTGCCATTCTGGTGAAACATCAGTATCCGAAAGGACGACTGATTGCCTGCCAGGTGGATAACGAGATGGCATTTTTCTTCCACATTAACCCCTACGAGTCGGATTTCAGCCCGGCTGCCATTCGCTGGTATCAGGCCTTCTTGAAGAACAAATATGGCAGCATTGATGAACTGAACAAGGTGTACCGCAAGAACTATGTTTCGTTCGAATACGTGGATGCCCCGCGGCGCTTCTCCGCAGAAAATTTCACTGACATTCCCTATCATACTGACTGGATCGAGTTCCGCGAACGCTATTTGATCGACTCGATGGACCGGCTGGCCAAGATGATCCGCGAGCGCGGCTTGAAAGTGCCTCTGTTCCACAACTACCCGCATCCGCTGGGCCCTGGCGGTTCCGTGAGCGGAATCACCACTCCCTTCAATTTAATGGGCCTGGAAGAGAAACTCGATTACGTCGGCTTCGATATCTATTCACGTAAAGAACTGTATGCTCACGTCAAAACCGTCGTGTCGTACGTGGTAGGCTCAAGCCGCTTCCCGTACATCCCCGAGTTCATCGCTGGGGTGTGGCCGTGGTATCTCAACCCGGGTGGTTTCGAAGATGAAGAGTTCGTGACCAAAGCCGCTCTCATGCACGGCATCAAAGGTTTTAGCCGCTACATGATCGTCGAGCGCAACCGCTGGCTGGCTTCCCCGGTGCGCCGTGACGGCCGGGTACGCAAGGCCAACTACGAGGTCTTCCGCCGGGTCAACGAGATGGCCCTGGGCCACGATTTTGTTGATCACAAGCGCCAGGTGGATGTGCTGTTGATGGCCAACCGCGATTATGATCGTCTCGAAGCGGCCACTGCCTTGATCTCCTTCCCGGGTGACTTCCTCGAACCGCTGCTGGGCGTTTCGGAATACCCGAACTTCATGATCACTTCTGAAAAGACGCTGGGCTTCAAAGAAGCCATCCAGCAAGAAAAAGCCAACTGGTTCACGAAGAACTACAAAGCCCTCGAAAAGACAGGCTATCAGTTCTTGCTGAGCGATTCGGACCTGGCACAGGAGCGCATGCAGGAATACAAGGCCATTGTGGTCAGCTCCTTCGAATTCATGGGTGCCAAACTGCAGCGCAAGCTGGTGAAATACGCAGAAGCCGGCGGCACCGTTGTCCTTGGTCCGCGTCTGCCGAACTTGAACGAGAAGATGGAAAGCGATACGACACTGGTAGATGCCCTGACCCCGGCGAAACAAAGCGTGCTGGTTTCTGATAGCGAGACACTGGGTTACATCTACCCGGTAGGCAAGGGCCAGATCGTGCACCTGCCGCAACTGGTCGACGCCGAAAAGGATCTCAGTCTGGTGCTCGATAAACTCGGCGCCTTGAAGGTACAGAAGAACGACGTGCGTCTGGATTTGACCGTGCATACTTTGCCCGAGAAGAAGAATAGTCCGCTGGTCTTCGTCTGCAACCCAACGGCAGAGGCAATCGAGGCTGAGGTAGGGATCGGTGCCCCGATGAAGAAGGTCAAAGAAATCTGGAGCGGCCAGGAAATCAAGGCCGACGGCAAAACCTGGCGCGATACTTTACCGGCGTATACCATCAAGATTTATGAGTGCGAGGGATAACTATGTTGCATA
>JAAZOQ010000087.1 GCA_012797695.1 Anaerolineaceae bacterium
ACAAACCGATAATGCCGAACTTATTTGAAGAAACCAGACCTGATTCGGCGATAAAGTTTATAGCCGAAAGAATGTCTTCTGTAAATGTCCCTACGGTTGGGTGTTTTTCAGGCGAACTACTGCCGTGGTTGCGCGCATCAAACGCCAGCAGGTTATAACCCAATGGATACAAGTGAACAATATATTGAAGCATTCGAGAAAGATTTCGTCCCCAACCGTGCATCAAGATGATCGTTGGCGCATTTGGCGAGGTAGAAATCCACCAGCCATAAAGTTGTGAGCCTTTTGAAAGGGGAATGAAAATCTCTTTATATGCAATGCCATAGTCCGCAGGTGTTTTATCGTGTGTCTTTCGCGGATTTCGATACATTCGGGCAATCATCCGATCAAGCAAAACCACAAACAGAAGCAAAATCGCTAAAATCAAAACAAAAGGTAGCATCTCGCAACTCATTTCTTAAAAAGATATAACCGCCTATAGATTATAAAACCATACCATCCATAAAGTCTTTCCACGAAAGATCAGCGCCGGTTCGCCCAACGGTCAATGGCAATCGCTCCCGCCCCAACGAATGCAGCCACCAGCAGGAAAAGAGCTGGATAAGACCAGTGTTGTAAAAACAAACCTGCCGCAAGCGACAAAAAGGCAATCGGCAAGGTCAGAACTGCATTGAGTCCAGCGTAGGTACTTCTTTCAGCCACTGGAGCGATTTCAAGCAGCGCACTCTGAAACCCCACATTACGGCCATTCGTAATGGCGCCCGCCAGGAAGAATACGGGAAGCAAAGCTATCCACCCCATCGGACTAAGGACAACAGCCAGAATAGGAGTTAAAGTTGAAGTTATCGCGCAAAAGAATAACATGCGTCGACTGCCAGAATGATCAACTAATCTTGCCCACATCAGGTTTGACAGGGTGCCACCAATCACTTGCACCAACAAGAACCAACCCACAGCCCCGGCGGGAGCTTGCAATTGTTTTAAGGCAAAGACTACATAGAACGGCAGAGCCATTAAACTGAACCCGGTCAATAACTGTGCCCCAATCAATTCTTTCATCTGCTGACTGGCATTCAGAAGTTGATGCCAATACTCATTCCAGGGCAACATTTTATTATTTACTGCGCTAGACAAAGGCTCTCGTATCGCCCAAAAACCCAGTGAGGCGATGGCCAAACCAAAAGCAGCCAGACCAAAAAGCAAAGCGTAATTATTCGGGTAGTGAACATTTGCCAAAATTTGTCTTGTCAATAATGCTGCGCCAACAGAGAGTGGCCCAGCTAATGCGCCTTTGCCGCCAAAAAATGCCCCACGACGTTCTTGCGGGATGACTTTTCCAATAATATCCGTGTAAGGAATATTGGCCAGACCACCTCCTGCGTAAAAAATGACCAACATTCCCACAAATATCCAGGCAAGCATTATCGGATGTTGGGTGCCTATGCTAAATATTAACCAGGCCAAAGTCCCCCAACTAATGACCCGTAGGGAAATCGCGGCCAGCAGATAGGGTAACTTGCGGGGTTTGGGCTCCAGCCAGCGGGCCACGAAAAGCTGCGGCAACGCTCCTGCGACTGTCAATACCGTGGAAAGGCCGCCCACCCAGACAGTCGAACCGGTTAAATTAGACACAAACGCGGAAATGACGGTGGTTGGATCGGTCAGCGCCATGCCAAAGGCCAGAAATGCACCATGCCATAATCCAGCGATAAAGTTGCGGCGGTCAATAGATAATTCCGATTGGGTAGGTTGTGCGTTTTCTTTCTCTTCGAATTGCATTGGGCACCTTTAATTAATCATTAAAGTTTACAACCGTTCCAGCAGGGCATGCTCTAACTCGGCTGCCGAAAGCGTTGACCAGCTTTTTAAAAGCATTCTCGCCTGTACAGTGGTTGAGGTATAAAGAAATATTTGGAAAGCGCTCATCAAAAACATGGATGATGTGCTCGAGGTATTGATCCTCAGCATAGAGCAAGTGGAGACCTCCCAAAACCGCAAGAATCGGCCCTTTAAAATTCCGTTCTACGTGAAACAGGGTGTTGAGAATCCCGGCATGGCAGCAGCCACAAATTACAACCAGACCTTGAGCTGTTTTTAACACCAAAGAAATATCATCGCGATAGGGATCAGGCTGCCAATCAGCCCCATCGCGAATAAACAAGTGAGGACTACCCCCTACCGGTTCAGGACGCTCTGAAATTCCTCCCGTAGTCCAAAGACCGGGGACAATTTTAGTGGGAGCATCGCTGAGATTCAATTTGATTTGTTGCGATAAAGAAGATTGATTGTATGCCAATCCAATCGATCGATATTCCCCTTGCCGAAGAGAGTAGCGGGGCTGAAATATATCAGGATGGGCAAAGAGTGTCAGCGTCGTATTGCTTGAAAGAACGGCCCCCAGCCCTCCCGTATGATCATAGTGCGCGTGGCTTAATGCCAGCATGTCGATATCTTGAAGGGAAAGCCTCAACACTTTCAGGTTGTGAGAAAACACTTCTGGGGTCTGGCCAGTGTCCCATAAAACATTTCCTTGTTCTGTTTGTAGCCAAAAAGAAAGTCCATGCTCACTATGCAGGTTTGTATCTTCTTTTGCAACGTCATTTACCACGCAAATAATTTTTGTTGTCATTTTTTCTTTTTTTTTCTTTTTCAGATATATAGAGATGATTTGCTGCTCACGCCTTATTAAATTTTTATTCATGTAGACGATTGAGCTTGTCACTTTCAGCGTTTATTAGGTGGTATCCTTTTTTAGTGACAGCCCAAATTTTAGTAGTTCGCCAAATTGTACATGTTTTGCTTATTGGGCAAGATTTACATTGTAAATCACAGTTACTATTGACGGTTTGCAAACAGCCTTGTCTTGTTAAATCAGCTATCATCATTCGTACGATTTCCTCGCTGACCCCTAGCATGAGGGCCAGTTGGGGAATAGTGTGGGCGTCATCTTCTGCGAGTAATTTCAGCAAATTTCTAAACATATCAATAGCCCTAATTCATCAGGATAGCTAGCTGATAAACACCTATGCCTGCAATCATTGAAATCGTCAACAACAATATCACGCTAAACGCCGTCCATTTCCAAGAGGCTGTTTCTTGTTTAATTACAGCTATGGTTGCCACACAAGGAATGAATAACATCTGTACGACCAGAAATGATAAGCCTGCAGCCGGGGTCAGTGTTGCCCCAACCCTGGCTGCCAGTCCACCGGAGTGGTCACTTATTCCATATAGAACACCCAACGTAGCGATGGTATTCTCCTTTGCGACGAAACTGGTCAGCAGAGCTACAATGAGGCGCCAATCATTCAGTCCCATCAAGCGGCCAAGCGGTTCCAACCAACGCCCCAACCCAGCCAGCAGGCTGTTATTTACGTTTCCAGCGGGAAGCCAGGAGAACGCCCAGACAATCACAGAAATGATCACAATGAGTACCCCTGCTTTTTTCAAAAACGCAAGCATGTTTTGCCATACATACAGACCAATCGTGCGGGCATTTGGCACATGATAAAGCGGAATTTCCATGATAAAGGCAGTATGAGCTCCTTTAAATAAAAACCGGTTGATTGCAATTCCAATCATTACCAGGATGGTCAGATTACCAATTACCAATAACCATGTAACAAGTGTTGCGTTGGTTCCAAAAAACGCTGGCGTCAGAAAAGAAACAACAGCCAATCGGGCTGCACAAGGTACGAACGGCACCAGTAGGATCGTAAGCAGTCGAGCGCGGCGATCTTCAACAATCCGTGTTCCCATTACCGCAGGTACATTGCAGCCGAATCCCAAGAATAAAGGTAGAAAAGAGCGTCCATGCAACCCCATCCAATGCATAAAGCGATCCATCACATAGGCGGCTCTCGTCAGGTATCCAATATCCTCCAAAACCCCCAACACAATAAAAAAAACGATCAAAATCGGCAGAAAAGTCAATACAGTTCCTACACCGCCGATCAGCCCATTAACGATTAGTCCAGAAAACCACAGTGGCGCATTTGCTAGCGCAACGCTGACCACATTAGCTAATGGAATTATGATCGCCGAGCCTAACCAATCCACGACCGGCATTGCAGCATGGTAAGTCAACCAGAATACTATACCCAATATGCCAAAGAGGAGAACCAATCCCCAAAATGGATGAGTAACAATTCGATCCAAACGATCGGTTAAAACAATTGTCCCCGGTCTTGGCCGAACGACAGCGGCGCGCACCATACGGGCAATCCACTCATAACGCCCTCCCGTAATATCCAGGATGGCATCCTCATGCTGTGATAACAAGGCTTGGATACGAGGCCAAGCCTTTGGCGCTGCTTGTTCTACCATTTCCATGACTTCGCTGTCGCCTTCCAAAAGTTTGAGCGCCACCCAATCTTCATGGTAAGGTTGTGGAACTAGGCCGGTGATCAAGGAGCAAATTTCCTCCAGCACAAGGCGATGTTCAGGACGTATTTCTGGACGATTGGGCGCTAAAGGAATTGGGCTTTCCACCAGTTTCTGGGCTGTGTCAATCAACTCTTTTAAGCCCTGATTTTTAGATGCAATGACCGGCACCACTGGCACTCTCAACGCCGCTTCCAACACATTTACTTCTATGCGGAGTCCTTGCTGATTGGCTACGTCGATCATATTCAAGCCCAATACAAATGGCACATCAAGCGCTAACAATTCCGCAACCAAATAGAGGTTGCGCTCAAGCATTGCAGCATTCACAATCGCAATCACAACATCAGGCTTCTCGCGAATAATGAAATCGCGCGTGATACGTTCCTCCTCGGAGTTTGATGTCAGGCTGTAAGTACCCGGCAAATCTATAAGGTGGATCAGCGTCTCGTTAAGCACCAGCTCTCCTGTTTTAAATTCAACAGTTTTTCCTGGCCAATTTCCTACATGTTGGTTTAGCCCTGTTAGCATGTTAAATACGGTGGATTTCCCCACATTAGGTTGGCCTGCTAACGCAACGGTAATGGATTTTTGATATTGAATAGGAGTATTTTGTTTTAGTACGGTCACGGCTCACCTTTTATTTAACACCTCGGCTATCACCTTTTTTGCTTCACCCCTTCCTAGAGCAACATGCGAATCTTTGACTGCAATGATGATTGGTCCACTTCCAAAATTTTGCCACACAACCACTTCAGCGCCGATGGTGAATCCAAGGACAAGTAAGCGATTTTTAAACTCCTTGCCGCCCGAGAAGTGATGGATTAAAGCATGTGTTCCGTTCACAAGGTCGCTTAGTGGTTTTAGTTCTTGTTGCATTGCTGAAGTCTCCTCTTGTGTAATTTATAACACGCAGAAAAACACATTCCAGATTGTAACAATTGGGATTTTCCATTCTTAAAATGCGCTTGAACCTGTTCGTTTTAATCATTTACCTGTTAGCGTATTTACCATCATGATTACTGCAGCGATGATTGTGATAATGCCTGAAAGGCTCTTTAGATAATTCGGCTTAGTTTTTAATGCCAATTTACTTCCGATCAGTCCACCCACGATTGCCACAACCCCACAGGGAATTGCCAAAGCAGGGTCAAACCCACCATGTAAAGCATTTCCAAGGAAACCAGTAAAGGCTGTTGCGGCCAGCATTGCTGTGGCAGTGCCAACCGCCGTTCGCATGGGAACACCGCTGCCAACCACCATCAATGGGATAAGAAACGAACCCCCAGAAATTCCTACCATGCCAGCAAAAAAACCGGTTGCCATTGTCAAAGGCGTTGCAATCCACAAATTGATCACATAATGGTTTTCTCCTTCAGTAATATTCCAAAAACCAAAGCGATTAACTGTAGATTTTGATGTTTGTTTTTCTGGAAGCAGCATAATAATACCGGCGATCGCTAAAACAATAGCCAATACAATTTTCAATGCTGAACCGCTAAAGAGGTGAGCTTCAAACCCTCCTATAAAAGCTAAGAGTGAATTTAATCCCCCAAAAAAGAATACCAGCGGCCAGGACATCGTTTTGGCTTTTCCAAAAACCAAGGCTCCCGATAAAGCACTTGCTATTAGAATGAATTGACTCGTCGTAGAAGCTGTATGCATTGCAACACCCGATAGGACGAGTGCAATCACATAAAAATTTCCACCACCCCGCCCACTCATGATCATTACAATCGTGAGGATAAAAATAATACCGACGATTAAAACAATTTCTCCCATTCAAAACTCCAATCTATGTTGTAGGTAATTTTGTTAGATAGAACTTTTACTTTAATTTGGAACTCTTTTCAAAATAATCGGATGAGTTTCTCAGCTTGTGGTTACACAGCATCTTGCGAATATATCTCCCACATCCGCGCCAACTCATCCTCTTCACAATGAATTTCCTGATAAAGGGTGGCCTGTTCCTCTTGAATAATTTGCACCCCCTTGCCCTCGATGACCTCTCCGATATCGGCATAGACAATACCTTTGTCATCCAAACTTTTTCTTGTTGCCTCAACATGCTCCAGGGGGATTGCAGCCACCAGGGTTCCTGAGGAAATCATCTTGAGCGGGTCAAATTGGAACGCTTTGGAAAAACGGGATACTACAGGTGATATTGGGATACGACTGGCATCCACCTCAATCCCTACTTCGGATAACTTTGCCACCTCCAAAAGGGTTTCCAACAAGCCACCGCGTGTCACGTCGTGCATTGCAGTAGCCCCTTGTTGAGCGAAAATGAGCGCTTCCGGAATAATGCTGACGCTCTTCATTAACTCTCTTGCCATTGTAAGCTCGTGTTCACTTATCCCCAATTGACTTGCGGTATTAGCAAAATCATTAGCCAGGATGGCTGTTCCCTCCAGGGCAATGCCTTTGGTGATAAACAGATGGTCACCAACATGAGCCCCTTTTGTAAGAACAGGATTCTGTTTCGCTAAAGTTCCCAATGCTGTGACTGCTACAAGTGGTCTGGATAAATTAGACGAGTATCCCGTATGTCCCCCAATAATAGAGACGCCAATCTCATTTGCAGCGCGCCCTGCATCGCGCATGATATCCTCAAGGAGATGTTCGTCTTCTTTGTGTGGCACCAATACGAGCAATAAAATCCAACGGGGTGGTGTCCCACTCGTCGCTACATCGTTGCAGGCAACATGAACAGCCAGCCAACCAATATCCTTGACCGCCCCAACAATAGGGTCAACATGTGAGACGAGCATCCCATCTTCAATTCGTGTCAGCGCAACATCTTCGCCGAAAACAGATCCCAGAATCACTTCCGGGTCTGTTGTCTGAATAAATGGATGCACATACTTACTCAAAACCTCTAAAGAAAATTTAGACATAATAGACCCCTTGTGTTTGAAAATTGATATGATTCATACTTAACCGGCCAAATCCTTCCCATCAGTTGGATAAAAATCAGGTGAGGCGCTCCAAAAACGAATACCATAACGCTCTACGATCTGTGCTTTCCCGCTTTCTTCCAACTGATTCAACGTTTTCACCACATCCTCTGATGAAAATTGTTTCAACGTTTCCACTAACTCAGCTTCCTTCATCGGATGGCGAGTGATGATACCCACGATCGCATCCACTAAACCTTCAGACCCATTCAAGTCAAATGTGCCTGTTGCAGGATGGACAATTTTTGCAATATTTCCTAAAATCGCCTGGGCGCGTAAAAGCCCTTCTTCGTCCGTGGGTTTCACCCAGGGTTCTGATGGTGGGCGGTCCGGCAAAAGGATATGAACTTCATCTGGATGTATACGGTTAAGTTTCGCAGCAATTCTTTTAAGTTCCACCTCAGTGTCATTCAAACCCTTTATCAGCATTACTTCAATCCATAACTTACCATAATATGCTTCACGAAAAGAAATCAGGCCATCTATGATGCGGTTAAAAGTAATCGCGGGATGGGGTCGGTTGATTTTGCGGTAAAGGATTGCATTACCCGCATCCAAAGTCGGGAGAACCGCATCTGCCTCTAGCAACTCCTGACGAACCTCAGGTAAATACAATAATGATCCATTCGTGATGACCGCCACTGGCAGCGACGTAAGGGCTTTCACCTGTCGGATCATGACGCCAAGGCTGGCATGGAGCGTTGTCTCTCCTGAGCCGACAAAAGTAACCCAGTCAATTTCCCCTGTCTTATGAGCTTCCAGGGCTTCTTTCACCTGATCGATTATTTCTTCGGGTGGAAAATAATCCTTGCGTTCATTGGTCAATGGTCGGGTGCGGCCAAGCTGACAGTAAATGCAATTCCAGTTGCAGGTCTTAAGTGGAACGGGATCAATCCCCAATGATTGTCCCAATCGACGTGAAGGTACCGGGCCAAATACGTATTTCACCTTTTCACCCTCCTCTTAGCGCTCCCCAAATAACTTTGTGCCAATCCGGATAATAGTTGCTCCTTCTTCAATGGCAATTTGGTAGCTGTTACTCATGCCCATCGATAAATATTTCATTGCAATGTTTGGCAAATTCCTGGCAGCAATACGTTCAAAGACCTCACGGGTTGCTTTGAAATAAGGGCGGCTATCTTCCGGGTCACCAAAACGCGGTCCCATTGTCATCAAGCCTTCTACTGATAAATATTTCAATGAGCTCATTTGAATGATCAGGTCATCCACTGCCTCCGGCAGAACACCGGTTTTGCTTACTTCACGGCCACTATTAACTTCTACCAAAACTGGCATTTTCTTCTGTATTTTTGCACATTGATGATCTAGAGCTTGGGCAAGGCGCCATGAATCTACTGTTTCGATCATATCAAAATTTTTAACGGCAACGCTTACTTTATTTTGTTGCAAGTGACCAATCATATGCCATTTGGTCTGGTCGCCAATTTCCTGAATAATCGGTAACGCCTCCTGCACGTAGTTATAACCAAAAGCTGTGATGCCCGCTTGAATGGCTGCTTCAACTTCTTCCAATGTACGCGTCTTGGCCGCAGCCAGCAACAAAACGCCTGTGGGAATAGTATGCAGTATTTGTCTAAACGATTCGGAAATGTTACTAATTTTTGAGTTCATTTTTGCCTGATCTGTTCTGTAACAATATCTGTGTATGGATCGGTTGATTAACAAGATCCGCGACTAAAGGACATTTAACTTTGAACAAGAAAAAGGGATTTTCGGATTCGTTATTAAGGGTTTCGAAATTGCCCTGTCCTTTCACTATGATCAAGTCGGCACTGGTAAAGCGATGACGAAATTCTGCACTGCAATCACTTAAAAGGGTGCCTGGTGCATCTGATCCATTGTCAATAGTTTCGACAATTCTATCCAGTCCTACTGCCTGCGCATCTACAAATGTGGCATCATTGCTAACAGGGGCTCCGCGTACGGCAAGCGTCACCCGTTCGGGTAACAACATTTCAATTAGCAATCGGTCAAAGGCAATTTCGCCTGCATTATCAGCCAGGTATAATATGGATTGTGCCTTAGCGATGGCTTTACGGAACTCGTCAAATTCACCAACTAAAGGCTCGCTCAAAGCCACGTTAATTGCCTGAAGAACATCGGTTTTTGTTAGGTTTCCATTTGCGCCCATATCAATGACATTCCCGGCAATGGCTAAACGGGTTGCTAACAGCAAAGGATCATTGGAAGATTTAATTGATGATCTGAGTGATGGGATCATATTCAAGGCCATGAAATTCTGCTGATCTTTTGTTTCACGATAAGGATCATCTACACCGCTTTCCTCACGCAAATGCCTGTGTAGCCGTTGCGCCATTGCGGGAGGGGATTGATTTAAGTCCATCTCTTTAGCCAAACCTAAAGCATCTCGCAGAAATTTTTCATGCACAGCGGGATCTCCAGATACCATCCTGGCAGCATCCAGGGTCTGACGCAAAATGCAGGAAACACAGTCCAACGAAGTTTTCATGCCAGTCCTTGTTTAAGAAAAGTATCGGCGCAATCAGGATTTTCGTTCCTGCGGAAGTTATCACTAAAAGGAACTACAACTAATTCACCCCGCGTATTTTTACGAATGGTATACAAATCGTTTACGCTTTCAATTCGATCAATAAACAAAACGCCATCCAGGTGGTCGATTTCATGATGGACCACCACAGCATTAAACCCCTCGTATATCCGATCAAAAGGCTGGCCCTGTTCATTCCAACCGACAACTCGCAAACGATGCGGACGTATGGTTTTGCCGTACAATCCCGGAAAACTTAAGCAGCCGTCAAAATCTTTTCGTTCATCGCTCATCTCTACAACTTGCGGATTGATCAGTGCCTCAGGTGTTCCTGCTTGCCATTTTCCATCTGCTTCAATACCCAAACTGACAATTACCACACGCTTATGGAAATTAATCTGGGGCGCAGCCAGCCCAATACCATCCTCACTGGCCTGTAGCGTGTCTTGTAAATCACGAATCAACCGTCTCACTTGATGGTTAATTTGGTTTACAGGTTCGCTTTTATGGCGCAATTCGGCTCGATGCTCTGGATATACCAGTATTGTGCGGATTGTCATTTGTTCACCAATTATTTAGCAATCAGTAAGAGGCCGCTTTCAGAAACGACCTCGCTAATTGCCAAGGATTCAAATCCATTATTCTTTCATCGGCAATAAAGCCTTACCGGCAGCGTTGACGATGGGGTAGGCAATCGGTGAAGGAGTTAATGCCGGATGGGTTCCCATTTGGAATTGATAAATATCATTAGCGGTCATTCGGTGCATAATCGCAGCACTCAATAAATTGACCATTTCGCCAACCGTTTTTCCACCAGATATAGATCCACCTAAAAGTTCACCCGTGTATTTTGCAAAAACAAGTTTCACTTTAATCAAACTTGAGGCTGGCATTCCACCTGGATGGGTATCGGTCGCTTCTGCGGTG
>JAAZOQ010000088.1 GCA_012797695.1 Anaerolineaceae bacterium
AAAACGACTATCGAAGCCCTATTTAACCGGTTCGACGATCAAAACCAGTCCTTCACGGTTGATTACTTTGACAGAACTGCCTGCCGCAATCATCTCGTCACTGCGGGCGGACCATTCTTCACCACCCACGTAAACCGTGCCTGAGTTATGGATGACAGTACGCGCTTCCCCCACCGTACCGATCATGCGCTTCAGATCCTGCACCGGGCGTTCCTTCAATGCATCTATCGACTTGCTGCCAATGAACCACAGCAAGAAGGCACTGACCAAATTCAGGAAGACAGCAAAGATCGGGTTGACGGCGTCCACCCCGGCACGAACCGGCACCAGAAACACAGCACCGACGCTAAAGAGCACCACCGTGCCAATCAGCCAGTACCACTGTTTGCGCTTGCGCATGGCAAACACAAAGGGAACAATTCCTGCGGCCAGGAACAACAGCGCCCACCAGTTAATGGTCAGGTTGTAGAAAGCATATCCGGCCAGGACAATAGTCAGCAGTGCACCGATTTCAAGCAGCCCAGTCCCTGGAGTAAAAAGAGCCAAAACACCCAAGACGAATCCCAGGGTAAGCAAGAAATAGGCAACGTTGGCATCAAATAAAAAGGTCATTCTTTTCCTTTCCAGGTGGTACCTGCATCACCTTTATCATTATACTCTACGCAAAAAACGACAAAATGGTTTCACCCCTTAAATCGGGGTGAAAATGGCCCCTGCTTGACAAGTGCCAATTCTGAAGATATACTCCAAATCAATCAAATATATTCTTCGGGGCAGGGTGAGGGAAGAGAACTTCCCAATTCCCGATCGGTGGTATAACCCACGAGCAGAGTCTGCAGGACCCGGTGAAATTCCGGGGTCGACGGTAAAGTCCGGATGAAAGAAGAGTCTTCTTTCAAGTAAACTTCGTTTACCTGATTTCTTAAGCCCCGGAGCAAAGTTGCTGCGAGGCTTTTTTGATGAAATACTCCAACTCACTGGATTTACTCCAGACACCCCCTCGTAAAGGTACCTCATTCGCCGAGAAAATGGCTCGCCAGAATGGCTGGCTGGTTTTTCTCTCGTTGCTGCTGGCACTAGGAATCTGGACCGCCGTGGTCGATTGGAGCCATTTACCCGCCTTTGTCTTGCCCTCCCCGGCTGCAGTTGGACAAAAATTTGGGGTGACACTGGCTGATGGTACGCTGCTGCACCATACCCTGGTTACCCTTTCTGAGGTGCTGAGCGGATTACTGATCGGTTCCTGCCTGGCTACCTGCATCGGATACTTTCTGGCTCGTTCCCGCGCGCTCGAACAAATTCTTTCTCCTTTTCTGGTGGCCAGCCAGGCGGTACCCACCATCGCAATCGCCCCCCTGCTCATCATCTGGTTTGGTTCAGGCATAGGCTCAAAAGTTCTGATCTGTGCCCTGACAGTATTCTTCCCCATACTGGTCAATACCATCATCGGTTTTCGTGCTGTCCCCGCCAACCTGCGTGACTTGATGCGTTCGCTGCACCCCAATCACTGGCAAATGTTGAAATATCTTGAAATTCCGGCGGCACTGCCCATTCTCTTCGGGGGACTGCGCATCGGTGCCACTCTCTCCGTGATCGGAGCGATCGTTGGAGAGTTTGTCGGTTCTGATCAAGGGTTGGGATATCTGATCAACGTCGGCCGCGGACAATATGACATGGCATTGGTCTTTGTGGCCATTTTCACCCTGATCTTTCTCGCCCTGTGCCTGTACGGATTGGCGCTGCTGGCTGAACACTTATCCATGCCCTGGAAAAAATCTCGAGGTTAACCGGAGAACACCATGAAACATTTTAAATCCATCCTGTCTGTGATCGTATCCCTCCTGGCCCTCAGTGCCTGTGCCCAACCTGCGGCAACCTCCGCAGCTACAGCCACCACTGCACAGTCCGCCGCCACAATGATCCAGGTGAAACTGCCAGTGGGTTACGTGCCAGATATCCAGTTTGCCCCATTGTACGTCGCCATCGACAAGGGGTTTTACCAGGCACAGGGGCTGGACGTGAGCATCGATTACAGCATGGAAAATGACAACACTGTTTTGGTGGGAACCGGTAATCTCAATTTTGCCGTCGTCAGCGGGGAGCAGGTTTTGCTGGCACGGGCTCAACAATTGCCCGTCGTTTACGTCATGTCGTGGTACCACCAGTACCCGGTAGGTATTGTCACCAAAACCTCTTCCAATATTCGCACGGTTGCTGACCTGCGCGGCAAGAAGATCGGCTTACCCGGTTTGTACGGCACCAGCTACATCGGCGCCATTGCTTTGCTCGATTCAGCCGGGCTCTCACAGAAAGACGTTACCCTCGATTCCATTGGCTACAATCAGGTCGCTGCTCTAGTAGCGGATAAAGAAGACGCCGTGGTCATTTACACTGCCAACGAACCCCTGCAGCTGACACAACAGGGAATTGACTATACCCTGTTCAAAACCTCCGACGCTGTTGATCTGGTCGCCAACGGTCTGATCACCAATGAGAAAACCCTGCAAGAGAACCCTGAACTGGTCAAAAAAATGGTGGCGGCCACCCTGGAAGGCATCCAGTACGCCAGCGATCACCCTGATGAAGCCTTCGAGATCAGCAAGAAATACGTCACCAATCTGGCCACCACGGACCAGCACTTGCAAATGCAGGTACTACTCAATTCCATCGATCAGTGGAAAACAGATGCCCCCGGGTACACCGACCCGCAGGCCTGGGAGAATATGCAGAATATTCTGCTCAAAATGGGGTTGCTGACCCAGCCGCTGGACCTCTCAGCCGCTTATTCCAACGATTATCTGCCCCAATGAGCCAGACTGAAGAACCCTTATTGACCGTGGAAGCCCTCAACGAAACCTTCGTCGATTCGAGTGAAGGTCTCGAAGCCCTGCAAAATGTAAGTTTTGTGCTGGGCAGTCATGAATTTCTCTCCATTTTAGGGCCCTCGGGCAGCGGCAAAAGCACGCTTATCCGTGTCATTGCTGGTTTACTTGAACCCAGCAGCGGAGCAGTGAATTTTCATTGCCTGAAGCAACGGCCGCGCATCGGGTTGGTCTTCCAGCAAGCCAATTTAATGCCCTGGCGCACTGTTCTGCAAAATATCCTGCTGCCGCTGGAAATCGATGGGGTACCGGCAGCGGAGGCGCAGGAAAAAGCCATGCACTTGATCGATCTGGTCGGTCTGCAGGATTTCGTCCACGCCTGGCCAGATGAACTTTCAGGCGGCATGGCGCAGCGCGTCGCAATTGCCCGTGCTTTGATCCAGGACCCGGATCTGCTGCTGCTCGATGAACCCTTTGGCGCCCTGGATGCGCTCACCCGCGAACGCATGGGGCTGGAACTGCTGCGCATCTGGCAGACCAGCCAGAAAGCGGTGATCCTGGTCACCCATTCCATCTCGGAAGCCTTGCTGCTCTCGGATCGGGTACTGGTGCTCAGTGCCCGCCCGGGCACAGTGACCATGGATCTGGATATTCCGCTGGCCCGGCCGCGTTCAGAAGAAATTCGCTATTCAACTCAATTCATCGATCTGGAAAGAAAACTACGCCATTCCCTGATGCCCCGGGTTAATTAACCGACAAACGGGGCAAATCCAGGCAGAACACATCCATCGACAGACGGGTATGCCCATTCACTTCAAGAGCAGCCAAAGCAGAATCAATGCAGCGGGCAACCTGTAAAGCCTGGGCTTCATCCAGTTGTGCCGACAGTCGGAAGAGTTCTTCCTGGCGATTGATGTTGGTGACCTCGTCCGCATGGCCGGCAGTTGCCAGCATCAGATCACGGGCATAGGTATACCAGACCTGCAGTGTCTGGCGCAATTCGTCACGATTGCGCGTCAAAGTATCTACATAAGCAAAACGATCACGCCGATCCAACCCTAATAAGCGGGTGAAATCATCCAAAAGCTGCATCCGTTTTTCCAACGCCTCGGGGTCTGCCGCAAGCTGCACCGCCATCCCCAACCGCCCACCGGAAAGATGCGCGTACAGCGAGGCATTTTCTTCTGGATAGTGCCAGCGCGAGATCAGTGCTTCGGTGACCTTTGGCACCGGTACCGGGTGAAGCCGCAGAATTTCACAGCGTGAAGCAATGGTTGGAAGCAAATTTTCGGCAGAATCTGCCGTCAAAAAGAGGATCACCTTACGCGGTGCCTCTTCAAGGGTTTTCAAGAGCGCATTCTGAGCACTGGCGTTGGCCTGTTGAAAATTGACCAACAAAGCAATGCGGTAGCGAGCTTCAAAAGGCGAAAGGGAAAGGCTATGCTGCAGATTGCGAATTTGTTCCACCTTGATCATGCCCCCATCGTTCTCGGGTTGGATTACAGACAGATCAGGCTGCTGCATCTTCAGAAGCTGGCTGCACACCCGACAGGTACCGCAGAACTCCCCGGGGGCCGGGGGATTCAGGCAGTTCATGGCACAAGCAAACTCCAACGCCAGACTGCGCCGGCCAATTCCCGGAGCACCGGTGATCAGGTAAGCATGACGTACCTCATCATTCAGCACGTGCTGCTTGAAGAGTGCTTCCGCCCATTCATGTCCAATTAAATTCCAACTCATGCAGGCATTTTAGCCCAAAGCGAAACAGGGGGCAATACGCGAAAAGTTAAATTTTTTCGACCACCCAGAAATGCGACAACCCCAGCACCTGCAAGGGGGTCTTCTCGAAAAACTGCAGCACCGCTCGCAGTATCTTCCCCAGGGCTGGCTTGCGCTGGATGATGTTATCATACGCGCCAAAAATAGTGCGCCGGGTAATGATCTTGACCGGTAAACCAGCAAAGAGCCGATTCAGGTCACGGCGGGTATAGACGTTGACGTGCGGAGCCAGTTTATCCCGCAGCTTACGCGGCAAATAATTGACAAAAGGAATATTGCCAAAATGGTACTCGCCGTGCCAGAAAATGCCGTGTGTTTCGAAACCATAGCCGCGATTGGGGCAAAAAAGCACCAGCCGCCCGCCGGGCTTGAGAGTGCGCACAATCTCCTGAACCGCCTGTTTATCACTTTGGACGTGCTCGATGACCTCATTGCTCAGGATCAGGTCAAAGAAATCGTTCTCGAAAGGCAAATGCTCGCCTACTCCGCACAGGATGCGTTCATTTTGCTGATGAGCTTCCAGAGTGCGTTCGAATTCCACATCCAACCCCACCGTGTAATTCTCGGACGTGGTCAGACGGTACATGTATGAGCCCAGCCCACAGCCATTCTCAAAGATCTTGCCCTGGCTGCGTTCCCCGGCTGCTTCCAGGATCATTTGCAGACGGCGCTGCTGCCCGGCCCGCCACACATAAGAAGGTTCTCCGCGTAATGCTGCTTTATCAGAATGAGTTGCTGTCATCGCAATCCTTCGGTAATTAGTAATGAAGCCCTATTCTACTACGAGTGATTCTGCTTCGCTGAAGGGTACCCAGGCTAATACTGAGGTTCCTTTCCCTGGTTCAGAAGTAACGTCCACCTCGCCGCCAGCATTCGAGCCGCGCGTTTCCATGTTGGAAAGCCCGTGACCAATGGAAATCTTGGTCGTCTCTGGATTAAAGCCCTGCCCGTCGTCGCGAATTTCCAGCAGCAGCCGGTCATTGGTCGTCCAGACCACCA
>JAAZOQ010000089.1 GCA_012797695.1 Anaerolineaceae bacterium
GAAAAAAATCAAAAGTATTTTTCTTGCGGAAAGTCCGAGGATTAAAACGCTTTTTGTTTCGCTTTTCGTCTGAAACAGTTCGATGATTGCCCAAAGACCAACTAAAAAATTCGTAAGGATAAATAAAGAACTTTTTAAGTGAGTACGCATTACCTATTTCCTTGTAGATGAATAGAGACCGATTTTAGAGAAAGAAAATTAATCAAAGAAGTGATAGAAGATAAGACTTTAAGGAGGGGTTAACTGTTTTCTGTATGTTAAATTTAAACTGTTCTTCATCGATGAATTTCATTCGATAGGCAATTTCATCAGGATGTGAAATTAGAAAACCTTGCCTGTCTTCTACTGCCTGAATGAAATTAGCTGCTTGCAATAAAGATTCTGGAGTGCCAGCATCTAGCCAGGCCATTCCCCGCCCGAAAACGCTGACGTGTAAATTCCCTTGCTCAAGATACATACGGTTAATATCGGTGATCTCAATCTCGCCACGTTTTGAGGGTTTCACTTGTTTGGCAAATTGAGTAACTTGCGAGTCATAAAAATATAAGCCCGGAATTGCATAATTTGAGCGTGGGTGCTGTGGTTTTTCTTCCAGACTGATTGCATTGAATTTGTCGTCAAATTCAACGATTCCGAAACGCTGCGGATCCTTCACGGGATAGGCAAAAATGAAAGCGCCGTTGACTACTTTTGCAGCGTCTTGAACTTTTTCTACCAATCCACTTCCATAGAAAATGTTATCACCTAAGATCAAAGAACATGGCTGGTTTTGTATAAAATCTTCGCCAATCAGAAAAGCGTCAGCAAGTCCACGGGGTGTGCTTTGTGGAAGATACTCTATTTGCATTCCCCAAGAAGAGCCATTCCCCAATAGTTTTTGGAATGCTCCTAAATGTTCTGGATTACTGATAAGAAGAATCTCGCGAATTCCCGCCAGCATCATTGTAGAAAGCGGGTAATAGATCATTGGTTTGTCGTATACGGGCAGTAATTGTTTGCTTACGCATGTAGTTAATGGAGATAATCTTGATCCATTACCCCCCGCAAGAATGATTCCCTTCATGGCTGAATCCTTATCTACTGGTATAGTTGGCTTTTAAAAATTCGGAGAAGCCTTGGTTTTGATTAACTTCATTCATCCAAGTTAAGTGTTCGAGGTACCATATCACAGTTTTCTTAAGCCCAGAATACAAATTCTCATGCGGAGACCATCCTAATTCATTATGGATTTTTGATATGTTGATGTCATATCGGCGATCATGGCCTGGGCGATCAGTTACATGTTGAATTAACTGCGCATGGGGGCGATAGGGTGACTTTGGCAATAATTCATCCAGAATGGAAGTGATCTGTGTGACAATTTCTATATTGGTCGGCTGGTTATTCCCCCCTATGCAATAAGTTTCGCCATTTTTCCCGTATTGAAGAATAAGATCAATTGCTGAACAATGATCTTCGACATACAGCCAATCTCGAATCTGTTTCCCATCTCCATATATAGGAAGAGGTTTTCCCTGAATTGCATTTGAAATCATCAATGGAATCAATTTTTCGGGAAATTGGAACGGGCCATAATTATTGGAACAATTACTGATCGTTACAGGCAAGCCATAAGTTGTAAAGTAAGCCCGAACGAGGTGATCACTGGCGGCTTTGCTCGCAGAGTATGGGGAATTTGGAGAATAAGGTGTGGCTTCATTGAATGCAGGATCTTTTGAACTGAGTGAGCCAAATACTTCATCAGTAGAAATATGGTGAAAACGGTGGCCGCTAAATTTATTGCCCCACGATCGACGAGCAGCTTCTAGCAACACCCCGGTACCTAAAACATTGGTACGTAAAAATTGAAGCGGATCCATAATTGATCGATCGACATGGGTTTCGGCTGCGAAATGAATGACTTGATCAATATTATAAGTGCTAAAAATTGAGTTTACAGTCTGTTCGTCACAAATATCACCATGAATAAAGTGATAACGTGACTCGTGCTCAAAATGAGCTAGATTATTCTTGTTGCCAGCATAAGTGAGTGCGTCTAGATTGATTATCCGAAAATCATCGTGATACTTTAATAAATAATTGATGAAATTTGATCCAATGAAACCACACCCACCCGTGATAAGGACCGTATTCATACTGCTCCCAGGAATTTAATGTTCCTAATTATATCTTGATTTCATTATCAAAGAGGAAAACCCATTGATTTACGGATTGGAGATCCTTTCCACAATGGTGGAAATTCCCATGCCGCCGCCGATGCATAGGGTAGCCAGGCCATAGCGGCTGGCACGGCGTTTCAGCTCGTGCAGGAGGGTGACCAGAATGCGGGCTCCACTGGCCCCAATGGGGTGCCCCAGGGCGATGGCACCACCATTGACATTGACCTTTTGTGGGTCCAGCTCCAGCTCGCGGATCACGGCAATGCTCTGAGCGGCAAAGGCCTCGTTGGCTTCGATCAGATCAAGCTGAGCCAGCGATAGGCCGGCCTTTTGCAGCGCTTTGCGGGTGGCACTGACCGGACCGATGCCCATGTAAGCCGGATCTACCCCTGTCTCAGCGGCAGCTACCCAGCGGGCAAATGGCGTTATCCCCAAGGAATGTGCTTTCTCAGCGGTGGTTACGATCATTGCGGCAGCTCCATCATTGATCCCCGAAGAGTTCCCAGCGGTGACGGTGCCCTCAGGTTTGAAAACCGGGGGTAGGGTTGCCAGGCTGGCCGCGGTTACTCCCGCCCGCGGGAATTCATCGCGAGCGAATTCGACGGTTTCCTTTTTCATTTTGACAGTTACTGGAACAATCTCGTCTGCGAAGCGGTTTTGTTGCCAAGCGACAGCACAGCGTTGCTGGCTGGCGGCTGCGAAGGCATCCTGCTCAGCACGGCTGACGGCATATTTCTCAGCAACCAGTTCAGCCGTCATCCCCATTGGGTAGTGCCCATAGGCATCTTGCAGCCCATCCAACAGCATTTCGTCTTGCAGCGTGCCATCGTTCATGCGGTACCCGAAACGAGCGTTCGGTAGAAGGTAGGGCGCACGGCTCATGTTTTCCATGCCGCCGGCGACGATCAGATCGGCTTCTCCGGCACGGATCAGGCTGGCAGCCAGATTGATTGCCTGCAGCCCGGACCCGCAGACGCAGTTGATTGTGGAAGCCGGGATTTCGATGGGCAGCCCGGCCTGAAGAACCGCCTGCCGGGCCGGGTTCTGCCCCAGCCCAGCCTGGAGCACGCATCCCATCAAGACCTGATCAACGACTGTGCCAGGAACGCCGGCTCGATGGAGGGCTTCAGTGATCACGATGCTTCCCAGTTGCTGTGCTGGGATGGAACTTAGCGCACCGCCAAACTTACCAATAGCGGTGCGAACCGGGCTGATTAAAACGATTTCTTTCAAAAAGTACCTCCATGCGATGCTGGCTTCAAAATTCTGCCTGATTATAAGACCGAAAAAGAGGTGGGCTAGAATTGTGATAGGTTTTGGAGAGGGCACCGCAGAAACGTTCCCTCTTTTTTGACGTAAAATGAAGAGGAATCCCTGATCTAAGCCCTGGAGGAAATATGTTCGAGCAAACACTGCGGGAGCAGGTTTTCGAAACTGCTCAAAACATGGTAAAAGATCGACTTGCTTATGGGGCGCAAGGAAACGTCAGCGCTTTTGATCGTCAGCGTGGTTTGGTTGCCATTACACCGACAGCAATTCCTTATGCTTCCATGCATGTAGAAGATATCGTGATTCTGGATCTGGAAGGAAAACTGGTGGATGCTTTGTGGCGCCCAACCAGCGAAACTGAAATGCACCTGGTTTTCTACCGCCAGCGGCTTGAGGTTAATGCAGTAGTGCATTGCCATGCCCCTTATGCGACTCTGTTTGGTGTGCTCAATGAACCGATCCCGGTGGCACTGACCGAAGCAGCCATGTGTCTGGGCGGAGCCGTCGAAGTGGCCCCTTATCGCCGGCCGGGAACCCCAGAATTGGCGGAAGTAGCTTACGAAACCATGCGGCATGGGGTAGCGGTGGTGCTGGCTCAGCATGGACTGCTGGCGGTGGGAGTGGATCTCAGTCAGGCTTATGATACCGCGATGGCCGCGGAAACTTCAGCCCGCATTGTTTACATGGCCCGGGCCATGGGCAGAGAACCGCAATTGCTGTCTGAGCAGGAGATTCACGAAATGCGCCGGCTTTATCTTTCTGGGTATCATCCCAAACCAGTACCAGTTATTAAGGAAGAATAAATCAATCGTCCCGGAGGTTCTCCGGGACGATTGGCTTGGCTTGTTTAGAGAAACAGTTTTGGCCTCTGAAATTTGGCCCTGGCAATCGTTACCACAATCAGATCAGCGATGATGAAGATCAGACTGATGATCAACAAAAGTTGCGTATAGTTGGTGTTCGTTAAAAAAGTATCCAGTGCGCCTAATGAATTCTTGGGCAGAAACTGAAGAAGGATTGTTGGCGCGACGAAAATTACCATCATTACGATGGCCAGTTTTTGATATGCCTGCCGCGCGGTAGCAGCACGCAGCGAGACCAGCACACCCAGACCGGCAATGAACAGACATCCAAGCAGCACGAACAGCAACAACGCGCCAAAAAAGTCTAGCGGGTAGAAATGGATTGAGCTGTTGGGGTTGGCAATATTGACGGTCAAGGCTCCCACCAGCAAGTTGACCAGCGCGAGGACGAAACCATAGAGCACAGCAGCGATGATCTTCCCAAACAGGATCGCTGAATCGCTTAACCGGCTGGCCAACAGGGTTTCGAGAGTGTGTCGTTCACGTTCGCCGGCAATGGCATCCGAAACCATCCAGGTGGTCATGAAAACGGGCATCCACGACCATACGAGCGGGAGCAGAGGAACAGTGAACCATTGTTCACGTGATTGCAGTGGCATAACGATGCCAAAAACTGCTACCATGATGAAGATGTAGAGAATACCGCTGCGTTTCGAACCGCGCATGAGCAGCATCTCATTCCATTCTTTGCGGATAATTGTAAAAAGATCAGTAATCATTTTTCTTTCCTTCTTTATGCCTGGTTGTCTTTCACCAGTTCCAGGAACACTTCTTCCAGGTTGGCTTTGCCTTTCTTGACCTCATCGATTGCCATACCCTGCCCGATGAGAAGCTGTACCAGCGGGGAAGTATCCACGTCACCGGTCAGCTCAATGCCGACACGGTCATTATGTACTTGCACGGATTTGACTTCTGGACGAGCAGCAAGCAGATCGGCGATCCCGGTGGGGATGTTTTTGCCGGTGACTTCAAGACGATGATCTTTGCCCTGTTTGCGCAGTGCGTCTGGGGAACCCACGGAAAGCAGTTTGCCCTGGCGAATGACGGCAACCTCGTCGCACAGTTTCTCGGCTTCGGGCAGATTATGGGTAGTCAGAAAGACGGTCATGCCCCCCTGGCGCACCAACTGCTGAATGTCTTCGAGCAAGGCGGCTGAGGCTACCGGGTCA
>JAAZOQ010000090.1 GCA_012797695.1 Anaerolineaceae bacterium
CCATTCTGGGATTGAATTCGGCCCAGATAGGTATTCCAATAATCCATTTCAGAAATCAACGCATTTTGAGCGGCATTCTGCAGACGCGTATCGATGGTCAAGACAATGTTGTCGCCCGAAACCGGGTCAACCGGCGTTTCCAGATTGCGAATCTCTTTTCCAGCGTTATCTACTTCTACGACCCGCAGACCATTCTTGCCAATCAGATATTTATCCAGCGAAAGCTCCGCACCTGCAAAGCCCACCTTATCAGTGCCTGCCACGAAACCTTTCGTCGTATACTGATCTTTGTTTTCTGCAGTAATTGGGCCCAGAAAACCAACTACATCCGCGGTCAGAGACCCGGTAGGATATTCGCGCACCGGTGAAATCTCAATCTCGACTCCCGGCCAGGTATCTCCCTTTTCTGAAATCATCATTGCCGTTTCTTCACTGATATTGCATTTAAGCTTCACAGCAGTATACGGCGCATTGGTATCACCGATTGTTATAATCTCCTTGATACCAAAATCTGTTTGGCACGGGGTAAATAGTTTGGCGGTTTCATCATTCAGCACCCCATTTGAGACCGGAACATCAATCAACTGAGAGAGTTCCCGATAAATCTCTTCTTTTGACCCAGTGTCAGAGGGTAAATCCGCTGGTACAACGGCTACGTCATACGACGGAGCATTTTCGGCAAGGATGAATCCATTGCGATCCGTAATCTTTCCGCGCAGAGTCTGCACGCTAACATTTCGCGTCCGGTTTTCATCAGCTACGGCGGCATATTCAGCATGATCCACTACCTGATAAATAAAAAGCTTAATCGCGTAGAAGCCAAGAATCAAGCCAACAATGATGAAAAAGACGCGATAGCGCCATTCTTTTGAATCAGTTTTTACATAATGATGGTCGTTCATTCATCTACCTCAATTGGATAGACCCAAAGAGCCATGTCATTGACCAAAGCATAGATCGGAATAGCAAAAAGCAAGTTAAGAAACACTGAAGGAATGATTACGTACTTTACTACGGTTAAAAGCTGTAAAGAAGAACCCTGTACGTATAGAGCCGCAAATTGTACTCCACCCGAGACAATGCTCGAAACAAAAACTACCAGAATCAATGCAATCATTGGATTGTGCCAAAAGTGCCGATTCATGTAGCGACTGAGAAAAGCCACAAACAGATAAATAAAAAAGTAGGCATACCAGGGTACTGCTGAAACAAAAGACATCACCAGAGCCACAAAAATAGCTCCAATCCATACGTGCTTGCCTTTATTGTGCAGCCCCCAGGCGGCCAACCACAGAATCAACAAGTCAGCCGTTCCATTGAAAAGCGGAAGCGTTCGAACAATTGCAGACTCAATAATGATCAATAACAGAAGAACTGGATAGAACAGTAATTCAGCCATTTTACTGAGTTGTCGTTGGAACCAGTGGCGAAATATCCACAGGCGTAAAATTGGTGATGATCAAAACAGCTTTGAGATTTGAGAAGTCAACGACTGGCTGTACCACTGCGGTTTGGAACAAATCATTCTCCCCTTGAGTGGGCGACAGAATCTGCCCTACCACAATATCCGAGGGGTAAGTACCTCCCAGACCACTGGTAATGGCCAGATCACCTTCCTTCAGATCAGCCGTGGTGGATACCCGTTCGAGGCTCATATCTCCGGTAACTGACCCGGAAACCTGCCCATCAATTTTTGCGTCGCGCAGAGTAATATTGACCACTGAGCCAGAGTCGGTGATTAATTGGATACGCGCAGCAGTAGCCGTAACCGCATCGATTTTCCCGACCAATCCCTGTTGGGTGACTACCGGCATTCCTTTGCGGATACCGTCGTCAGAGCCATGATCGATGATCAAATAGCTCAAGAAAGGGCTGGGGTCCCGGCCAATCACTGAAGCCGCGACATATTTATTCTCTGGTTTTGTACGAGCAAAATCGAGAAGGGCATAGAGAATATCCGTTTCACTCAATTGCTGCTGCAATTCCAATATCTGGGATTGTAACTGAGAAACCTCATTCTCGAGCACCGCATTTTGCTGACGCAAAGTGTTCATATCACGCGGTACGGTAAAGTAATCATAGATCGCCTGATAACGAGTTGAAACCCAGGATTGAACCCCTACCACCGGGCTGGCCGCTTTACCAATCATGACATTCAAATAGCCGCTCAAGGCAAGTAAAATAATCCCGATAGCCACCAACACTATGGTAAATATTAACCACTGCCTTTTGGATATTCTTTTCATTTTTGAAGAACTTTACTCTAGCTGTGAACCTGATCCAGTTCAACGATAAAGCGCTGATAAAGATCCAGGTTCTCAAGAAGGACTCCCGTTCCACGAGCGACGCACGTCATTGGATCATCGGCAATCCAGACGCGCAAATTGAGTTCATCTCTCAACCGCGGAACCAGGCCTAAGATTTGGGAACCACCGCCTGCCAGACAAACACCATTATCCAAAAGATCTGATACCAATTCAGGAGGAACTTCATCCAGTGCATCTCGAATCGTATCGATAATGATTTGTACTGAGGCAGACATGGCCTCACGAATTTCAATAGAAGAAACTTCTACTGAGCCCGGCAGTCCTGTGATCAAATTACGTCCGCGGGCAACTGCCGTCAATTCAGTCTGCAATGGATAAGCAGAACCAATTGTTACTTTGATCTGCTCTGCCATGCGTTCGCCAACAAGCAAGTTATATTTTTTGCGTAAATACTGGATGATATCCTCGTCAAGTTCATCCCCGGCAACTCTCAGGGAACGAGAAACAACTACGTCACCCATTGAGAGAACTGCCATTTCAGTTGTTCCACCACCAATATCCACGATCATAGAACCTTTTACATCATTGACGGGCAAGCCAGCCCCTAAAGCAGCGGCTCTTGGTTCTTCAATCAAATAAACCTCTCGTGCTCCCGCCCCCATTGCCGCATCGTAAACAGCCCGTTTCTCTACCTGAGTCGCCCCAGACGGAATTCCGACCGCCACGCGAGGCTTTGGCAACGGCACTACTGCCTGCTGATGAACTTTACCAATAAAGTATTCAAGCATGGCTTTGGTAATCTCGAACTCAGAGATCACTCCATCACGAAGAGGGCGAATCGCCACAAAATTCATTGGCGTTCTGCCCACCATTTCTTTTGCTTCTGCGCCAATAGCAATGGTCTGCTTTGTGCGTTTGTTGACTACTACCCACGAGGGTTCGTTGATGATAATGCCTTTCCCACGAACATTTACGAGGGTATTTGCAGTGCCAAGGTCAATACCTATGTCTAATGAGAATAGTCCCATTAACCAATTTAAAGGATTGGCTACCAAGTGATTCTCCTAACGGTCGAATAAAATAACTAAAAAATTATACCATATTGGTTTTGTCAACCTTTACAAAAAGAGCAGGTACCCGAAGATACCTGCTCCTGTCTGTTCCTTTGGCTAACTTTTAGCCGCGCAAATAAGCATCCAGTGATTCTTTCGAAATCCGGAAAGACTCACCGATTTTTTTGGCTTTCAACTCACCAGAAGTGATTGCCGCC
>JAAZOQ010000091.1 GCA_012797695.1 Anaerolineaceae bacterium
CCAACCCGCCTCTCATTAATGAGAGGCCTTTTTAATCCACATCGAATGACCACGGAGGTCAAGAATGAATCGTAACTACACCAATCGAGCTTACCTGGACGCAATGACCAAAAAGATCATGGTCTTCGATGGCGCAATGGGAACCAATTTGCAGCGCCAAAATCTCACCGCGGAACAGTTCGGCGGTGAACGGACGAACGGCTGCAACGATTTTCTGGTCATCAGCTATCCGCAAGCCGTCGAGAAAGTGCACCGTTCCTTCCTCGAGGTGGGCGTGGACGTCATCGAGACCTGCACTTTTCGCTCGAACCGCCTCACCCTCAAAGAGTATGGCCTGCAGGATCGCGTGGCCGAGATCAATCACGCGGCGGCCCAATTGGCTCGCCGCCTTGCAGACGAATTTACCCGGGCTACCGGTCAGCCACGCTTCGTGGCCGGCTCGATGGGCCCTTCTGGCAAGCTGCCTTCCATGAGCGACCCTGAACTCTCGAACATCAGCTTTGCCGACCTCAAAGGCCTCTTTGCAGAGCAGGCCAGTGCTTTGCTTGAGGGTGGTGTGGATTTGCTGCTGATCGAGACCTCCCAGGATATTCTTGAGGTCAAGGCTGCCATCCTCGGCTGCGAAGAAGCCTTCACAAAAACCGGTATCCGCGTGCCCATTCAGGCTCAGGTAACCCTCGATACCAACGGACGTATGCTGTTGGGCACCGACATCACCGGCGTTCTGGCTATCCTCGAGGCGCTGCCCATCGATGTGATTGGCCTCAACTGCTCCACTGGCCCAGATTTAATGCGCGAACCGATCAGCTTCCTCGGCCAGAACTCTTCTTTACCCGTTTCCTGCATCCCCAACGCCGGTCTGCCTCTCAACGTGGACGGCCAGGCGGTTTATCCGCTTGAGCCGGACCCTTTTGCAAAATCACTCTTCGAGTTTGCCCAGAAAAATGGAGTGCGCGTGGTGGGCGGCTGCTGCGGTACCACCCCCGATCATCTGAAAGCGCTGGTTGAAAAGATCAAAACCCTGCCGCCGGTTCAGGTTGAAAAACAGCACACCCCGGTACTGGCTTCTGCAATCCAGGCCCAGCCCATCGAGCAGGAACCCAAACCCTTCCTGATCGGGGAACGGCTAAATACCCAGGGCAGCCGCAATTTCAAGAAAATGGTGCTCGAAAACGATTATGAGAGCATGCTAACTCTGGCCCAACAGCAGTTGAACAGCGGGGCTCACGGTCTGGATTTGTGCGTGGCGCTGACCGAGCGTTCGGATGAAGCCGAAACGATGGTAAAGCTCATCAAGACCATTTCTGCCACGATCCGTTTGCCGCTGGTCATCGATTCGACCGAACCCGATGTCATCGAGGTGGCCCTGCAAACCGCTCCCGGCCGCTGTCTGATCAATTCCACCCATCTCGAAGGCGGCCGCACCAAAGCAGACCGCATTTTGAACCTGGCCAAAGATTACAATGCTGCGATCATCCTGCTGACCATTGATGAGCAGGGCATGGCCAAGACGGCTGAGCGCAAGCTCGAGGTCGCCAAACGCCTGTATTCCATCGCTGTCGATGAACACGGCCTGCGCCCCGAAGATTTGATCTTCGATGCGCTGACCTTCACCTTAGCCACTGGTTCCGAAGAATTCAGCCACTCCGCTATCGAAACCCTCGAGGGTATTCGCCGCATCAAAGCGGAACTGCCCGGAGTCTTCACTTCGCTGGGAGTGAGCAACGTTTCGTTCGGTCTGGCCCCCAATGCACGCGCCGTCATCAACAGCGTCATGCTCTACCACGCTGTTCAGGCCGGTCTGGATATGGCCATTGTCAACCCGGCCACCATTACCCCC
>JAAZOQ010000092.1 GCA_012797695.1 Anaerolineaceae bacterium
CCCAAAAAGATCAGCGCTGCCGGAGCTACCGAAGAAGAATGAATCAACTTTGCCACAAGCGGCAAACTGGTGAAAGGCAAGCTCACCACCAGAGCCAACCAGAAGATCCAGGTAAGCCGTTCCAACCATTTTGCCATTATGCCGCCTTTTGCTGAGAGACTTCCCGCGGTTTGATCGCCAGGAGTATCAGCCCCGCAATCAGGCCCAGGAGTACCCCCGCCAGACCGGATAAATTCTGTGCAAATAAGACTGGTTTCCCCGGCAAAGAAGGAGTCTGGGTAAGCTCAAAACTGGCGTGACTGACTAACAGGGAGCCTGAAGCAATCTGGCTGGAAGGATCAGTGACGATCGAATTGATTTCTTGCTGGATACTGGCGAAATCACGGCTCTCGCATTCAGATGAGCCCGATTCCAGGATCACCGTCTGCTGCAGGCAGGTCACCAGCGAATGAACATATTGCTGGCTGGCATAACCGGTAACCGCATCGATTTTCATCTGATCCAAAGCCTGCATGGCTGCATCCGCCCACAACTGATTGACCTGTTGCGCCTGCTGTGGATCATCCAGCCGGACCCGCAACGCCCAACGCGTATCCACCCGATCCAGTGAAAGACTATCCAGAATTTGTGTTTGAGTGAAGGGCAATTGTTCCTGCAGTGCTTTCTGAACCACGGCATCCTTCACCCCGGCGGAGCCGATAATTTCACCGACGGCGAGGTAGATTTGATCGGACTCGTAATCATCCAGTTTTTCCAAATTGGAATAATCGAGAATGGTATTAATAATGGCCTTGGATTCATAAACGGGTCGGTGTGCTCGAGCAACCATTACACCGGCAATTCCACCTGCAATCATGACGAGTGCGATTACCCACCAGAAATGCAAGACTCGCAAAAAATAATCTGATGGAGAAAAATCCTCATTCATTGAATCTCTCCTTAATACTTGATATATCGATTATACGATATAAAAAATCCACTCTTTCGAGTGGATTAAAAGAATTCGATGAATCGACCTAATTGGCTTTGAAATTGATGATCACCAGATTCTTGGAACAATCAGCATAAGTACTGAAAGTCAATGCGCTCGTCATAGCTTTGCCGGTATTGTCAAACACCTGGATGCTCAAAGTATTGCTGGTATTGACTGCCGTGGACCCCAGCTTCACTTCATATCCACCCGGCCCATACGGATCGTTGGTCACCGTTCCACTGATCACCAAGCTGCTGAAAGCCGAGCCATTATAAGTGCCAAAGACTTTGACAATGTAATTCTGTACCGGCGTGCCATCAGAAGCAAAGATCTGCCCGGCTACCCCTGCCCAGTTACAGGCGGCATCGGTATGCGCAAAATTGGTCATATACACTGGGGTATCTGCCTGAACGGCATAAGCCAGTGGAGTAGGCGTCGCCGTTGGCGCCGGGGTGGAAGTAGCCGTGGGAACCAGCGTGGCGGTGGCAGTCGGAGCAGTCGTAGCCGTCAGGGTAGCTGCCGGTGTAGCCGTATTCGTGTCAGGGGTGGTCGTCACATCAGAGGTAGGAACCGCCGTACAGTCCGCGCACAGCGTTGCCGTGGGGGTCACTGTTGGCGTTGTTCCCCCGCCAGTCACGTACACGGTGACTGCGGTTAATAAAACGGTAATTGATAACCAGATTAATTTTTTGACCATCCTGGCCTCCTGTTCAAATCATTCTCCAATAAAGATGCAGGATTTATGCCAGGTTCACGCCCGCAGGTCATTTTTTGCGATAAATCCGCACGTCCTCGTTTTGATAGATCAGGGTATAGCCAGAGTTTTGCGCTACTTCATAAGCTAAAATCGAGGTAAACAGCGGCTCCTTCGTAACAGAATCGCTGTTGTCGGTAAAATACACGTACTGGTAATCGAATTGATTTTCCTCCACCACCTGCTGCAGACAGGTCAACCCCACCCACCGACAATCATTGACATCATTCAGTGCCGTGACAGTTTTCAATTGCTGACGATCGGCCAACCATTCCTGTCCCTGCCCGGTGAGCAGGCTCTTGCGTCCCGTGAGCGCTGGGAACCACTCCCCCACCAGATCCAGGTGCCAGCCAGAAGGGAAATCAATGACCAGAAACTGGCTATCGGCTTCGGTATTGGCCTGCACCCAGGCCATTGCCGTCTGGTTCTCGGGGTTGAGAGACTTGAGATAGGTATCGGGTAAATAGAAGCCGATCAGATCATGAAAAATGGCCAGGGTTACCCCAAGGATCAAGATTCCTTTTACCCATCTGTTCTCAAAATCGATCCCTGCAGAGATCGAGGACTTTTCCGTTTCATTGGTTCCCAATGACCGGCTGATCCAGACCAACCCAGCCGTCAAGGCAACCCCCGCCAGCATCGCCAGCGGAATGGCCATGCTGCGCTGACTGCTGCGCATGTCGAGCAGAGCAAAAACCAGCCACCAGACCGGCAGGAATGAATTCCGCCTACGCAGCATGACGAAAACGCCGACCAGTGCAATCAAGGTGAAAACTGTCTCATTCAAATCCTGTACGGGCAGCAACCCCAGCAGTGTTGCCAGCGGTGTCTGCCAGTTGAAATTGCCGCTGTGA
>JAAZOQ010000093.1 GCA_012797695.1 Anaerolineaceae bacterium
ACCTTTCATAACCTCTGCGTGACCGAATTCAGATGGCGTTCTCCTGGCGAAACACTCTATATCGTTTTGCGGGATAATCCCTTTTTCCTTTGGATGAAGCTGATCCCCATTGGGGTACTCTCTTTGTCTGGGTTTGGCTGGCTGCTTTTTGAAGCGTTTACCGCAGAGAAGGATGCTTTTATCTGGATTGTCCTGGCCCTGCTGGCATTAAGTCTGGGAATTGTTTTTTCTGTCTGGGATATCCTGGCCTGGCGCAATGAATACTTTGCCCTCACCAAAGACCGGGTACTGGTACAAAAACTGTTGATCGGATTGATGGAATCGCGTCAGGAAACCCCCATTCCAGCCATCCTGTCGGTGGGCATGAGCACTTCCCTTGCTGGCCGTCTGCTCGGCTATGGCAGGGTCACTGCCCGCTCTTATACTGGCAATCTGGCTCTGGATCGCATTCCCGATGCAGATCTGGTGATGAAGTACCTCGACCACCGGCGCAGCTATCTGCAGGCCGAATTGAACCGGCAAGAAAAAGAGGCCATGCAGTCCATGTTGGAACAGCGGCTGCACCCCGGTCAGGCCAAAAATATCCCCTCTGCACCGTCCCAGAATTCAACCAACCTGCCAATCAATTATTACGGGGATTCCTTTTCTGATCTGCTGGCCAAATTCTTCCGGCTGCGTGCCGAAAAAGATGGGGCCATTATTTATCACACCCACTGGATGATGCTACTCGTGAAGCAATTGATTCCCAATTTGCTTTTGATTGCTTCGATTGTCCTCTTTCTGCTGCGCTTTTTGGATGTGTTCACGCTGAATGCTAGCCTGATCTACGCCACAGCGATTCTGGTAGCCATTACTGGTTGGGCCTGGTGGTTTTATCAATACGTCGATTGGCGTAACGACGTCTATATCATCACCCCAGATCAGGTAGTAGATGTCGATCAGCGCCCGCTGGGGCACGAAAATCGGCGTGCGGCCCCGCTCAAGAATATCCAGATGGTCGACTATCGCCGCAATGGCATTGTGGCTATGGCCTTGAATTTCGGTACCGTGCGCATTCAGATCGGCAATGAAGAGCTGACCTTTGACAACGTCTATAACCCGGCCGTGGTACAGACCGAGATTTTCAATCACTTCCGTGAATTCAATGATCGTGCCCGCAAAATGGACCGCAACCGCATGACCGAATGGTTTGCCACCTATGATCAGCTTCGTGAGCAAAAGAAAGATGAAAATTCTTCTCAAAACGAGTAAAATGAGAACGGTTTTGAACAGAATCGATTTTACAAAGGATTGCGAATGTCTGTTTTAAATATTGTTACTACTCCCGATCCGGTCCTGCGGCGAAAAGCCCACAAAGTGACCGATTTTGGCAAAGATTTTCAGCAGCTTGCTGACGACATGATCGAAACCCTGCGTGATGCCCCTGGAGTGGGCTTAGCCGCTCCTCAAGTGGGAATTTTGCAGCAATTGATCGTGATCGAATACGGCGATGATGACGATGAATCAGTGCCCAAGAAATTATTCGTCGTTGCCAACCCAGAGATCGTTCAACGCTCTGAGGATTTGGTTGAGGGGATCGAAGGTTGCCTTTCGATTCCCGAATTGATCGGCAGCGTAGAGCGTTCTCGCAAAGTGGTCGTTAAGGGCTTGAACCGCCACGGCCAACCCGTCAAGATCAAAGCCGAAGATTGGCTGGCACGCATTTTCCAGCATGAGATTGACCATCTGGATGGCATCCTGTTTACCGACCGGACTGATAAGGTCTGGCAGCCCACCGAAGAGGATGAGGTTCCGGCAGACTGATCTATGCGGCTGAATCATCTTTCCCTGACCAATTTTCGTCTCTTTTCCCGGCTGGACATGGATTTGCCCAGCCAAATTTTACTTTTAGAGGGAAACAACGCTCAGGGAAAAACCTCGCTGCTTGAAGCCATCTTTTTTTTGGCTACCTTCACCTCACTGCACGCTTCTCACGATCGTCAGTTGATCAACTTTCTCGCCAGCCAGGAATCTTTGGCTGTGGCGCGCCTGACCGCCAGTTTTGCTACTCAAGAGAGAGAAAGCCGTCTTGAAATCCGTTTGATTCAGGAACTCAACGGCAACGGCGGCTCACGGCTGCGCAAAGAAGTGCTGCTCAACGGCGCGAAGATCTCCCCCAACCAGGCGGTAGGGGCATTCAAAGCGGTGATGTTCCTGCCCGAAATGACGCGCATTATTGAGGGAGGGCCTGAAGAGCGGCGCCGCTACCTGAACCTGGCCATTGCTCAATCCAATCGGAACTACACGCAGACCCTGGCTGACTATAACCAGACTGTTTCTCAACGCAATGCCCTGCTCAAACAACTCTTCGAGCGCGGCGGAGATGAAAAACAACTTGACTTCTGGGATCAAGTGCTGGCTACGAAAGGAGCACTGCTCATGCAGGCACGTATCCAGGCCATTGAAGAGATCGGCGAGATTGCCATTCGCATTCACAGCGCCCTCACCGATTCGAAAGAAGTGCTGCGTCTTTATTATCAGCCTGCTTATGATCCGGTAGTCCAGCCCCAGAATCAATTTTCTTTGCCGATGCAAACCAAGGTCGAACGAGGGCAATTCACCCTTGAACAGCTTCAGACAGGTTTCACCGCACGCCTGGCTCAATTGCATCGCGAAGAGATTCTGCGCGGCGTGACCACCATCGGCCCACATCGGGACGAAATGCGTATCCATTGCAACGGCATCGATTTAACTGACTTCGGCTCCCGTGGGCAAATCCGCACTGCCCTGCTCTCATTAAAACTGGCCGAAATCGAATGGCTAAAGCAAAAGACCGGCGAAATGCCCGTCTTGCTCCTCGATGAAACCCTGGCCGAACTGGATGAAGCCCGCCGTGAAAGCTTGCTTACCTACCTTACTAGCGCCGAACAGGCCGTTCTGACCACCACCGATATGAATCTTTTCCCGACCAACTTTTCTGGCAAATGCGAGCGCTGGTGGGTTGATCAGGGCAATATTCACAAGAAAGACAGCTAGCTGAGCGGGGTTTTCGACGGAACTCCCGTCCGGCGTGGATACCGGGCCGGAGTGGCAGCTACCTTTTTGTAGACAACCAGAAAATGATCTTCAACCACCCCAGGCAAATTCACCTGAGTGATGTGGTCCAGTTTCCCCCCCAGCAATTGACTGGCCTTTTCAGCGGTTTGGGCTTCAGCGTGGGCACTTTCGCCTTTTTGTGCCAGTATGCCTCCCCCAACCCGTACCAGTGGGATCAAATACTCGAGCAGGACCGGCAAGGCCGCCACTGCTCGTGCAATTGCCCAATCGTACTTTTCGCGATGCTCCGCGAGCTGGCCAATTTCTTCTGCGCGCAAGGTAGAGACCTTGACGTTTTCAAGATGCAGCAGCTTCACCACGTGCTCACAAAAACCGGCCTTCTTCCCCACCGACTCGACCAGCGTCAATTGCATCCCCGGGAAAAGGATCTTTAGGGGAATGCCCGGAAACCCTGCCCCAGTACCCACATCGATCAGCCGGTTCGGAGCAATAGCCTTTATTTCCGGGATGCAGGTTAATGAATCCAGAAAATGCTTGATCCGGATACTTTCGAGATCGCGGATAGCGGTCAGGTTGAACTTCTCGTTCCACTCCAGCAGCGTTTGCTCATAAACGGCAAAAGCCTCCTGCTGAGCAGCGGAGAGTTTGATTCCCAATTGTGTGTTGGCTAAACTGGTCAGGTCTGTCATGATCGTCTCAATTATACCTAATCCTCTTGGATTGCCTGCAAATTGCTCACGTGCCGGCCCAAAGTAAGGGCCATGCCAGACTGAATACGTTGTGAGCCACCTCCGCGGCGCCCGTCGCACGCGCTCACTGGCCTTGACGCTGATTCTGACCATTGGTATGATGAAAAACAATGTACATCAAAGGCAGCAAGTGGAACATGTCGCACCGGCGACAGCGATCGAACCCCTTTCGGGTATTGATCTTTTTACTGATCATTGGTCTGTTGATCTATGCAGATCGTACCATCGTGCCGACCATTCCCAATTTCTTTGAACCCACCCCTACCGCCACCCGTCCCCCGGAATCGTATATCACCGACGCCCAGAACCTCGAGAGCCAGGGTAAATATACGATGGCCATCAATACCTATAAACAGGCCATTACGGTAGATCCAACCAATCCGTCGAATTATCTGGCACTGTGCCGTCTCGAAATCTATACCGGCGAATATGAAGATGCCGTAAAACAAGCCGAAAACGCGCTGCTGCTCAACTCGCAAAACGATCAAGCCATGGCCTTACGCGGCTGGGCACTCAGTTTCGTTGGAGATTACATCAACGCCGAAGGCGCTCTGAAAGATGCCATCGCCATCAACCCCAACAATGCCGCTGCTTATGCCTATCTTTCTGAAGTGTACATCGACATGGTCAATGCCAACGTAGGCACTCTCGATACCAGCCAGAACGCCATCGATTTTTCAAAGAAAGCCGTCGAGCTGGCCCCCAGCGCCCTGGAAACCCACCGTGCCCGTGGGTTGGTCTTGAATTACACCGCTAACTACGAAGAAGCCGTCACCGAATTCCAGGCTGCGATTGCCATCAATCCCTACATCGCTGACCTGCATCTCAATCTTGGCGCCAACTACAAAGCCCTGGAAGAATACGACAAGGCCATCACCGAGTTTACCTCCGCCAATGCGCTTAACCCCAAGGATCCCACTCCTGAAACAATGATCTCCAAGACCTATCTTCTCAATGGTGAATATGCCAAAGCGGTACAGTACGCCGAAGCAGCTCTACAGGATGATCCTTCCGATCCCTACCTCTATGGCAACCTGGGTTTGACCTATTGGAAGAACCAGCAGTACCAGGACGCCGTGGATGTGCTCAAAATGGCGGTTCAGGGCGGAACCACCAATACCGGCGTGACCGTAAACGGTCTTACAATGGACTACAGTACTGCCGGCACTTTTTACTACACTTACGCACTGGCCCTTTCCCGCATCGGTCAATGTAACTTGGCTTTACAAATTGCCCAGGCCGTTGCCACCGGGATGAGAAATGACGATATTGCCGTGTATAACGCGCAAGATGCTATCAATACCTGCGAATTGCTGGCCAAACAAGGCGCAACGGACGTGCCAACCGCCACTCCGGGCGCCTACATTTTGGAAGCAACCTCTACCCCAGAAGCTACGCCTACCCTGACACCGACCCCTCCGCAGGTAACCGCTACTCCTTAATCACATAATCAAAAATGATTGACCTGAACGATAAAAAACCAATCTTTAGCAAGCCACGGAGAACCTCTAACCCGGTACGGATTTTTGTGGGTCTCTTGGTGGTTCTGGCTGGACTATTTGTAATCAAAGCCTTCGATACCGGGCAGCTGATTTCTCCGCTAGCCCCTACCCCTACCCCTACTCGCACGCTGAATTCCTATGCGCTTGAAGGGGATACTCATTTCCGGGCCGGGAACCTCGAGAAAGCCATTGAGGCCTATCAAAATGCGCTCAAGGTGGACCCCAACAATGCCGACATGTGGGCGCAATTAGCTCGCATCCAGGTCTATTCCACCACCCAGATCACGACAGATTCAGGGAAACGTGACCGTCTGCAAGAAGCTTTTGCTTCCATCGATCAAGGGCTAACCATTGACCCGGGAAACAGCATGCTCTATGCCGTTAAAGCCTTTGCCAACGACTGGTACGGAAACTCTTCGATTGGCGGAACGGATTACCAGAAATACCTGAACGAAGGGGAACAGGATGCCGTCCAGGCGCTGCAATATGACAGCACCAATGACCTGGCCAAAGCCTATTATGCCGAACTCCTGGTCGATCAGCAAAAATGGTCCCAGGCTGAACAGTACATCGATCAGGCCCTGCAAAAAGAGACCACCGAGATGGATATTTACCGGGTAGCCGGCTACGTGCAGGAA
>JAAZOQ010000009.1 GCA_012797695.1 Anaerolineaceae bacterium
CATACGTTGAATTATAAGCGAAAGGGAGAAAGGCTGCCTGTGATATAATCGCCAATATGCAGCAGGAATCTGAGCAAACCATCGTTTTGGGGAACCGCTATCACCTGATCCACCAGGTCGGCAAAGGTGGGATGGCGTTGGTCTACCAGGCCTACGATCAGATGCTCGAACGCCCGGTAGCAGTTAAATTGCTGCGCGATGATTTTCTGGCCGATGAAGGTTTTCGTGAGCGTTTTCGCCAGGAAGCCAAGTCTGCGGCGAATCTCTCTCACCCGAACATCGTGACCATTTACGATTTCGGTTTCGATGCCAACGGACTTTTCATTGTCATGGAGTTCGTACAGGGCACTGATCTCAAGACGCAGATTCGCAAAAAAGGACATTATTCAGTCAAAGAAGGCCTGCCGCTGATCCTGCAGGCTTGCGCCGCCCTCGGGTACGCACACCGTGCCGGCATTGTTCACTGTGACGTCAAACCGCACAACATGCTGGTCACCCCCGACAACCGTCTCAAAATCACCGATTTTGGCATTGCCCGTGCCCTGGCCACCATCGACCCACAAGAAAAGCAGGAAGTGGTCTGGGGTTCACCGCAATACCTTTCCCCCGAACAGGCCCAGGGGATCGCCCCCTCCCCGGCTTCTGACGTTTATTCATTGGGCGTGGTCATGTACGAATTGTTCACCGGCCATCTTCCCTTCGAAACAACCGATCCCGATGAACTGGCAACCTTACGTCTGACCACTGATCCAGTTTCGCCGCGCTCCCTCAACCCTGAAATTCCCGAACCGCTGGATCGTCTCATCTTAAAGATACTCTCACGCGAACCGGCGCAGCGTTTCCGTACCGCCGATCAATTGGGCCGGGTACTGCTCTCGTTCGACCAGCAGGGCGAAAACTTTTTGCTGACCCCGCCACCCGTAACTAACAACACCTCACTCCCCACGCAGCGGATGGAATCCGTTTTGCCAGTGCAGCGTCGGGCAGAACAGGTGCCACAAGATCAGCCCACTGACTGGAAAACGATTCTGCTGGAACTGGCCACGATTTTAGCCGTAGGAGGGTTGATCCCCTTCTGGCTGTTCGTGTGGTTTACCATTCGCTCTCTCATTCATTAGGATACCTTATGAATCAAAACCTTCTCTCTACCTCGATCCTTTCTGCTGATTTCGCCGCTCTGGAAGATCAGCTCCGGCAGGTCGAAAAAGCCGGAGGAGATTGGATCCACATCGACGTCATGGATGGGCATTTCGTCCCCAACATCACCATGGGCCCGTTCATCGTGGAAACTTGTCATCGGATTACGCAATTGCCGCTGGACGTCCATTTGATGATCAAAAACAGTGAGCGCTATATCGAGCCGTTCATTCAGGCCGGCGCCAGCAATGTCACCATCCACATCGAGGAAAATCCCAACGTCGCCCGCACCCTGCAAGAAATCCGCCGCCTCGGGGCACATCCGGGGGTTGCCCTTAACCCCGGAACCCCTGCCAGTGCCATAGAAGCGATTCTCCCCTTTGTGGATATGATTCTGGTAATGACCGTGAACCCAGGGTTTTCCGGCCAGAAGTTCATTCCCGAATCCCTGAGCAAGATCAGCACAGTCCGGCACATGATCGAACATAGCAGCTTGCCCATCCGTCTCGAAGTGGATGGCGGCATTGGCCGCGATCTGGCAATGCAGTGCATTGCTGCCGGCGCGGATACCTTTGTGGCTGCCACTGCCATCTTCAAACATCCAGGCGGAATCGCCGCCGGAATTTCCGAATTCAAACAGGCATTTAAATAAATTTTCGGCTGATCACAAACGCCAGCCGAAGGTTTTTAAAATAAAAATACGGCACAAAGCCGTATTTTTACCAGGTCAAACGAAATTAATGGCTCTTTACCATCGTACGAATGCATTTCGCGCACAAGGTTTTCTGAACCTTTTTACCGTTCTCAATCACAGTGATCTTTTGCAGATTGGGTTTGAAGGCCCGTCTGGTTGCTCTCAAAGAAAAACTGCGGTTGTGACCAAAGGTGGTTGTTTTTCCACAGGAATCGCACTTCGCCATTTTTTAAGTTCCTTTCCTTACATTTATTACAAAATTGGGTAAAATGAAGGTTGTATGCAACCCACTAGCAAGCTGCGATTGTATCACAAACCGTATCTTTTTTCAAGAAATGCTGTTATAAACAAAAGGATAAAAACATGAGCACAGTGAACAATCCACTTGGAAGTATCTTCATCTCACATCGAGCCATTGCCGCCATCGCGTACCACACCACGATGGAGTCTTATGGAGTTGTTGGTTTAGCTGCCAAGAGCCTGGCTGAAGGTCTTTCACAGGTACTCGTCAAAGACCCCATTCTGGGGGTTGATGTTGAATTCGAAGACAATGTAGTTTCGATCGATCTGTACGTCATCGTGGAGTATGGTGTGCGCATCAAGTCGGTCGCTTCCAGCATTTCGGAGAACGTCAAGTATCGCATTGAGAAAGACACCGGGCTTACCGTTGATCATGTCGACGTCCATATTCGCGGTCTGCGTATCAGTAATTCTGATTGATATCTTCTTTATCGTAATTGGAGCGAAATGAATAGCAATTCTATCCTTACCGAGCCAACGGTCAGCAGCTCACCTACAAAAGTTACTTCCATTGATGGCCAATCCTTTAAAAAGCTGGTCGAAGCAGCCCTTTTATGGTTAAAGTCCAATCAGCAAATCGTTAATTCTCTGAACGTTTTTCCGGTTCCTGATGGCGATACGGGCACCAATATGCTGCTCACTATGCAGGCTGCCTACAATGAAGTATTGAAGTCCGAAGAAACCAACATCGGCAAAATGGCAAAAGACGTTGCCCAGGGCGCCCTGATGGGGGCCCGCGGCAATTCTGGCGTCATCCTTTCACAGATCTGGCGTGGTTTTGCGCGTGCGCTCGATTCTTACCCCGAGATGGATGCCAATTTGATGGCCGCTGCCTTCAATGAAAGCCGTAACACGGCTTACAAAGGGGTAGTTCGTCCAGTCGAAGGCACCATTCTGACCGTGATCAAGGACGTTGCAACCGCCGTCAGTGAAGCGATCAAAGACACCGATGACCTGACCGTGATCCTTGATATCGCAGTAAAAGCTGCTGATGTTTCGGTAAAAAGCACTCCTGATCTCTTACCCATTCTGAAAACGGCCGGCGTGGTCGATTCTGGCGGTAAAGGCTTGTACTATTTATTGGATGGCATGCTGCGCTTCGTCAATCACCAGCCGCTCGAGGGCACAGCCACAGCAGTCCAGCAGATCTCCACGATGAACCTCGAAGACACCCTGGAAGAAGTCGAAGATGGGCAAGACGTCGAGGTCGTGGTAGATTTCAAGCCCACTGCGCCCCTGAATCTGGAAGTTTTTTATCAGGAACTTGAAAAGATGGGGACTTCAATCCAGGTGGGCGAAGGCGACGGTATGTACCGCATGCACATCCACGTCGAAGACGGCCGCCAGGAAGAACCAGTACAGTACATTTCTACCCTGGGTACCTGGACCAAGATCGCCATGGAAAATCTGCGCGCCCAAATGGCCGAGAAAAAAGCCACCGCGCCCGCTTATGAATTGCATCCCATCGAGCCCGGTCAGATTGCCGTGGTGGCAGTTTCTCCCGGTGACGGCATTTCGAAGATCTTTGCCAGCTTGGGCGTTGCCGCCATTGTCAGCGGCGGGCAAACCATGAATCCCAGCACGGAAGAGATTCTGCACGCTTTCGAAGATCTGCCTACCGAGAACGTCATCATTCTGCCCAATAACAAGAACATCATTCTGGCCGCGGATACCGCCAAAACTCTCAGCACCAAGAACGTTCAGGTACTGCAAAGCAAGAATATTGCGCAGGGGCTCTCTGCCCTGCTGCGGCTTTCACCAGATGGCGACATTGATGACGTCTTCGCTGAAATGCAGGAAGCCATCACCGAAGTCGACTGCGGTGAGATCACCATCGCCACCCGTACCGTCGAGATCGACGGGGTCAGCGTGGAAGAGGGTAAATACATTGGTTTGAAAAACGAAAAACTGGCGGTTGCCGCTGATGAACTCGAAAAAACTGCCATCGAATTATTGCATAAGATGGAAATCGAAAATCGCGAACACATCACGATCTTCTATGGCAATAATATTACCGAGCCAGAAGTCGAAACCATCGCCGGGAAAATCGAAGAAGCCTTCACGAACATTGAAGTCGAAATTCATGAGGGTGGTCAACCGCATTACTTTATGATCTTGAGCATTGAATAACCATGGCCTCCACTTGTATCATTACCGATAGCTCTGTTCAATTTACCTATCCGGGCTTTCCTGGTAATAAGTGTCTCAAAATCTTCCAGCATCAGTTCAGTTATTCACCCACCCACGAGATAGCTTCGACAATTCTCAAAGTGGGTGAATTGCCTGCTTATACCTCCAGCAGTTTTTGCCCCCATATTCTCCCTGCCCCCCGTGAACAACTGGCAGAAACCATCACAGCCTCTCTGCCCTATTACGATGATATCTTTATCTTGCTCTTATCCAAAGAAATCAATCCGCTTTATGATGCGGTAGAGCAATTAACGATTTCACTGCATGGCCACGCCAATTTACACCTGATCGACTCACAAAACGTCTCTCTGGGGTTGGGAATGCTGGCACAATTCACCGCGGAATTGTTGACTCAGGGAATCCCCGCTGACGAAGTCGAAAAAACGATCCGGCTGCAGATTCCGCACATTTACTCCCTTTTCTGCACTCCCAATCTGACCTATCTGCAATCAGCCGGCATGATCGACAGCGGACAGGCAACCGTGGGTGAAATGCTCAATCTCTATCCACTGTTCGTCATGGAAGAAGGCAAGCTCAACCCCATGCAAAAAGTCAAAAATCCGCGGGCGGCAATTGACTATTTTCTCGAATTTTTGGATGAGTTCGACGATCTGCGCCATGTAGCATTTTTGCAGCCAGCTCCGCCGGTCATCAATGAATCGAAACAACTTCATCAGCATATTGAAGAGTTTTTCCCGGAAACGAAATACACCGAACACCTCCTCAGCCCATTCCTTTCCACTTTTCTCGGTCCGCGGGGATTTGGCATGACCGTGATGGAAAATCTGTAATCTCCGTACAATACAACCCTCAAAATCACTTCCAGATTAAGAAATGATTGGACCTTCCTTTGGGGTAAAATGAGAATATGCTTTCTTCTATCGATAAATTACTGAAAATTCTGACGCTCGAGGCACAGCAATTCAAATTTACCGACCGCGCCATCATTGGTGGGATCGAAAAATTCTTGCCTGCCTGGCTGCATGAAGCAGCCGCTGATAATGTCCCGGCAGAAGTGCTGCAGAACATCGAAACAGCACTTGCGGCTTACAGTGAAGTTTCTATCCCGGAGCGATACGAGAAAACGATCAAGCTGATCGAGGTCATCAAAGCTGCCTACCCCAATGAACCTAAAGTGACCAAAGCTGAAGCTGCGTTTCTCGCCTGTAAACCACAGGCAGAAGAAGCCGGGGAAAGGCTTGAACCATCCGCATCGGCAGCAATCGTACCTGATGCCCCTGCCCCCGTTGTTTCGACCCCGCCTGCTGCGGCAGTCTCTGGAACCGTAAACAAGCCGCCTTCACTGGGATTAGGCCTCAAAGCCCCGCTGACCACCATCCGCGGAATTGGCCCAGAGACCGCCAAAAAATATTCGTCCCTTGGCGTTCATACACTGGGCGATCTGCTCTATTATTTTCCACGCCGCTACGACGATTATTCACAGCTCAAGCCCATCAACCGTCTGGAATATGGGGATGAGTTGACCATTATTGCCACCGTGCAGAGCACGCTGGTCACCCACCAGAAATACAAGAATCAATCCCGCATCGAAGTGGTCGTCAGCGATGGCACCGGCTTTCTGCGCCTGATCTTCTTCCGTTATGGGGCAGATGTCGCGCGTTATATGGAAAATCAATTCAAGCGTGGTGCCCAACTGGTAATCTCCGGCAAGATCGATATGTATCTGGGCCGTCTGCAAATGAAGAACCCTGAGTATGAGCCGCTGGAAAAAACTCATTTGAACACCAACGGCATCATCCCCGTCTATCCTCTTACCGCAGGCATGACTCAAAACACGGTCCGCAAAGATATTCATGAGCTGATCAACTTCTACGGCAATAAGATTGGGGATTTCTTACCCAACGAGATCAAACGCTCTGCCAACCTGATTGATCTCTCCGTGGCGCTGCATCAGGTCCACTACCCGGCTAATCAAGGCCTGCTCAATTCTGCCCGTGAACGCCTTTCTTTCGATGAAATCTTCTTGATGCAACTGGGAGTCATGCAGCAAAAACAGAGCTGGCAATCTGGCACTGCACAACGCTTTGCCATGGAAATGCCACTTTTTGAAACGTTGCTGAACAGCCTCCCCTTCAAGCTGACTTATGCCCAAAACCGCGTCCTCGAAGAGATCAAGGGCGATCTGCAATCTGGCCGGCCAATGAATCGACTGATTCAGGGCGACGTGGGTTCAGGAAAAACCATTGTCGCTGCACTGGCAGCCTGCGTTGTAGCTGCCGGCGATGCGCAGAGTGCCATTATGGCCCCTACTTCGATCCTGGCCGAACAGCACTTCAAAACCTTGCAGAAGATCACCGCTGCCATGCCAGAAGAATCTCCTTTGCATCCAAACGAAATCCGCCTGCTTACCGGGGATACCCCAACCAAGGAACGCGAAGAATTATTCGCCGCGCTGCAGGACGGCAGTGTGAAATTACTCGTCGGTACCCACGCGCTCATCGAAGCCCCGGTCCAGTTCAAGAATCTGCAATTTGTGGTCATTGATGAACAGCACCGCTTTGGCGTGGCCCAACGCGCAGCGCTGCGCAGCAAAGGGCAAACCCCTCACCTGCTGGTCATGACCGCCACGCCCATTCCGCGTTCACTGTCACTGACCCTGTTTGGCGACCTCGATGTCTCAGTAATCGATGAAATGCCCGAGGGAAGGATCCCCGTCGAGACCCACATCCTGCATCCGCTGGAGCGTGAACGGGCCTATCAGATGATCCTTTCTCAGGTACAGCAGGGTTACCAGGCCTTCATCATTTATCCGCTCATTGAAAAGGGAGAAGATGATGAAGCGAAAGCCGCCGTGGAAGAGCACGATTATCTGCAAAAAGAGATTTTCCCCGATCTCAGCATCGGATTGCTGCATGGCCGCATGAAACCGGATGAAAAAGAAAAGGTCATGAAGGATTTTCACGACCAGAAATATCAAATCCTCGTTTCGACCACAGTCGTGGAAGTCGGCGTGGATGTGCCCAATGCGACTCTCATGCTGATTGAGGGTGCCAACCGCTTTGGTCTGGCGCAATTACATCAATTGCGCGGACGCGTTGGCCGCGGACAGGTGAAATCATACTGTCTGCTCATCCCAGATAACGAAGACGCCGTGCAAAATGAACGTCTGGAAGTAATGGAATCGACCAACAATGGTTTTATCCTGGCCGAAAAAGATCTGCAGCAACGCGGGCCAGGTGATTTCATCGGTACCCGCCAATCAGGCTTCTCAGAATTGAAGATGGCCAGTTTTACCGACGTGAAAACCATCGAAAAGGCGCATAATCTGGCCCTGAATCTCTTTGCCAAGGATCCCACCCTTTCTGAGCCAGAAAATCAACCCCTGCATGAGCGTTTAAGTGAATTTTGGCAAGCCATTCCTACCGACATCAGTTGAGGATTATTCATGATTAGAGCTGTCTTCCCAGGTTCGTTTGACCCCATTCACAATGGTCACATCGACATTGCCCTTCGCGCTTCCCGGCTTGTGGATGAATTGATTGTGGCTGTGTACGATAAACCGCTCAAAAATTTCCTTTTTACCCCAGAAGAACGCATTTCCCTGGTGGAAGGGGTCTTTCGCAACGTACCTAAAGTAAAGGTCATGGGATATTCCGGGCTGACCGTCAAATTCTGCCAGAAAATGCAGGCTCAGGTGATCGTACGCGGCTTGCGCGTCTTCTCTGACTTCGAATACGAATTCCGCATGGGCCTGGCCAATCACCGTCTGGCCCCAGATGTCGAAGTACTGGCCCTGATCACCAGTGAGGAGCATACCTTCCTCTCCTCGACCACAGTGCGTGAAATCGCCTCGCTGGGAGGGGATGTCTCTTCGATGGTACCGAAATCGGTGGAAATCGCTTTGCAGCAGAAATTTCTTGAACTTGGGGAAGACCACCCGGTTATCCCCACCCAGACCATTCGCGACTGAAAACGGCGCGAAATTTGCAACGTTTTGATGCAAATAAATGTATAATTTATTTGCAGGAGACAAATGTATGGACATTTTGCATCTGATTGACCGATTAGAGGAGCTCTTCAACGAAAGCCGCCCTATCTGGTTCACCCACAGCGTGGTGATGGATGAGGACCGCTTGCTGGATCTCATCGACCAGATGCGTGTGGCCATCCCTGAAGAGATTAAAAAAGCGCAGACCGTCGTTACGCAAAAAGACCGCATGCAGGCTCAGGCTACTGAAGAAGCGAACCGCACGTTAGCGCTGGCCCGTGAAAAAGCGGATAAAATGGTCGAGAAAGATCCCATCACTCAGGCAGCTCAGGCCCGCGCTGACCAGATCATTGCCCAGGCCCGTCAGGAATGTGATCAAATGAAACGGGATGCAGATGATTACGTGCTGCAAAGTCTCAAAGACATGCAGGCTGAACTGGACCGGCTGCTCAATCAGGTAAAAAACGGCATCACCACCCTCGAAACCGAGAACCGGAACCGCGATCAGCAATAAAATCACTTTCGACTTGAAAAGGCAGTGGTTAATAACCACTGCCTTTTTTGTTTAACCTTATACAAAATTCCCCTATTTGGTGCATTTTGTATAATATAGATATAGTTGAGAAAATTTATTAGGTTTATTAGGGAGGAAGAATGATCAAAATTGTTACAGATAGTACCTGCGACCTTCCCCAGGAAGTGATCGAAAGGTTGGGTATCACAGTGGTTCCTTGCTATGTCAACTTTCCTGATGCCAGCTACCTGGATGGGGTAGATCTGACCCGCACTGAGTTTTATGAGAAATTACCCGGTTGTAATCCACCCCCGACTACCTCTGCCCCTGCCATTGGTTCCTTTGCCCGGGTATACCAGCAACTGATCACAGAAGGAGCCAACGGGGTTCTCTCGATTCACATTTCCCCAGTTTTGAGCGGCATTCTCAACGTCGCCCAACTGGCTGCTGAGGCCATGGAAACCTCATTGATCCAGGTTTTTGACCCCGGGCAGTTAAGCCTCGGCACAGGCATGGTCGTCGAGGCCGCGGCTGAAGCTGCCCAAAATGGGCAGTCGCTGGAAGAAATTCTGAAGTCCATCACGGATGTGGCTCAGCGCACTTATACCTTTGCCGCTGCCAACACCCTGACCTATCTGCAGCGCAGCGGCCGTGTTTCTTTCATCAAAGCCAAACTGGGCAGTTTGCTGCAGATCAAGCCCATTCTTGAAATGAACCAGGGCCAGGTTACCACCAGTGCAGCCCGCACCTTTTCAGGTTCCGTACAGCACCTGCTCAAAATTCTGGCATCTCTTGGCCCACTTGAAAAGCTGGCCATTGTCCACACCCATGCCGAAGACAAAGTTGCAGAACTTTACCAGAGCAGCCAGCAATATTTTCCCGACCCGGAACATTTCTACACCGTCGACGTTACCCCCGTGCTGGGTGCACATCTTGGCCCAGGGGTGGTGGGTTTCGTCGCCGTGACTGCCAAAGGATAAATTGAATGGAATACTCATTTTTACACTACTATTTGTGGGGAGGAGCACTGATCCTCGCTCTGATGTTGTTGTTATGGCTGGTCAGCCTGCTGCTTAAAAATTCGAGCATCGTAGATATCTTCTGGGGAGCAGGCTTCGTGCTTTCTGCCTGGTTCTATGCTCTGCTCCTGCCCGGGCCTCTATCTCTGCGCCAGGGGCTCTTTCTGGCGCTGGTGACCCTGTGGGGAATGCGTCTGACCCTGCACATTTTGATCCGCAACTGGGGGAAGCCAGAAGACTTTCGCTATCAAAAATGGCGTGAAGAAGCCGGCCGCGGCTGGTGGATTCGCAGCCTCTTCAAAGTCTTTCTGCTGCAGGGCATATTGATGTGGCTGATCTCCGCTCCACTCCTGGCAGCCCAGTATCACTACAGTCAATCTCACCTGATCTGGTTGGACTATGTCGCCCTGGTCATCTGGGCAATTGGTTTCTTCTTCGAAGCTGCCGGTGATGCGCAACTGGTCCAGTTCCGTGCCAACCCGGCCCACAAAGGGAAACTGCTCAACACCGGCGTCTGGAAATACACCCGTCACCCCAATTATTTTGGCGATGCCGCGCAGTGGTGGGCTTTCTACCTGTTTTCCCTCGCCGCCGGTGCCTGGTGGACAGTTTTCAGCCCACTTTTGATGACCTTTTTCCTGGTCAAAGTTTCTGGAGTAGCGCTACTTGAAAAAACGCTGGCTGAAACCAAACCGGGGTACCGTGAGTATATGCAAACCACCAGTGCTTTTATCCCCTGGTTTCCCAAGAAATAATTAGGATATTTTTAGTCGTCTTTAAGGAATCACGCGGGAATCTGTTGGTATAATCATTGCAATGTCAATGAAGATTACCCGTCGTGATTTCTTAAAGGTCGGTGCGCTCAGTTTAGCCAGTCTGGCTTTCAAACCCGTCTATAACTACGGGGAATTGATCGACGGTGAAAACCTGGGTCGGGTGGCGATTGATTCCATCAGCGTCTACAGTGAGCCAAACGAAGAAAGCACGATCAAGTTTCAGCACTATCGGGATGAAGTCTTTCACATCTATAACGAAGTCTATTCCGATAAGAAACCTTATACCAACCATCTCTGGTACAAAGTTTGGGGGGGCTATATCAATTCAGCGCACACCCAGCGTGTCAAAGCATACTTGAACCCGGTAGTTCAGGATATGGGCGGTACCATTCACGCGGCCGAGATCACCGTGCCCTATTCTCAGAGCTACCTGCACCGCACCAAAGACTCCTGGACAGAGTTATACCGGCTATATTACTCCACTACCCACTGGGTCACGGATGTAGTGGAAGGCCCGGATGGGGAAGCCTGGTACCGCATCAAAGACGAAATGATGCAGTACGACTCACTTGACTACTACGTCCCAGCACAGCATGTGCGTCTGATCCCGGCCAGCGAACTCACCCCCATCTCGGCTGACGTGGATCCTTCCAAGAAACGCGTCGAAGTTTCACTCGACAAGCAAGAACTTACTGCCTATGAAGACACCAAAGTAGTACTCAAAACGAAGATCTCTTCCGGGCTAGATTACCAGCCTTTGAATGAAATTCCGTATAACACCCCTACCGGCACTTTTTACGTGGAAAACAAGATGATCTCCAAACACATGGGCGGAGCAGAATTGACCACCGATCTGGATGCCTACATTCTGCCCGGTGTGCCCTGGACGTCTTTCTTTCAGACTGAGCTGGGAGTCGCCTTCCACGGGACCTACTGGCACCAAAACTTTGGCAACCCAATGAGCCACGGCTGCATCAACATGGTCAATGATGAAGCCAAATGGCTGTTCCGTTGGTTAACCCCTGCCGCGGACCCGCAGAAAATGTCCACCATAGGGATGGGCACGCAAGTGATCGTCTATTAGCCTCATTCCCCCAGAAACTGCATAAAGACCTGATTCCCTAGCAGTCGACCGCGGTCTGTCAGCCTGAGACTCTCGCGCTCAGGGCCAAACTCCTCGAGTAATTCATTACGCTCACACCAGGCCAGGGCCTCTGGGAATACTTCATCAATCTTCCGACCAAAGCGCTCTGTAAAATCATGGCGCGACACCCCTGCTTCCGTTTTACGCAGCCCGACAAACATCCACTCGCGCATCTGTTCCTCGAATGGAATGGCCGCAACCTCTTCTGCCGCCGGCCATTCTCCTTGCGGAGCACGCATTCTTTGAATATACGCAGCTACCGAAGCTGCATTCCGGGTGCGCACCCCATTCACGAATCCATGCGCGCCGGCGCCCAGGCCAAAATAGGGCTGATAATTCCAGGTGTTCCAGTTATGCCGGCACATCCCCCCTGCGCGGGCAAAGTTTGAAATCTCGTACTGCGTGAAGCCGTGCTGCGCCAGAAGCGAGCGTGCCTCAACGAACATCTGTGCCGCAACCTCTTCATCAATGTCATCCAGCAGTCCGCGCTGATACTGACGATAAAGAGGCGTCCCCTCTTCAATTGTCAGCCCATATAACGAAAGATGATCCACGCCAAAATTCACCGCCATCTCCAGAGCAGCACGCCAGCGCTCCAGCGTCTGCGCAGGGATAGCAAAGATTAAGTCCAGATTAACATGCTTGAAACCCGCCTGATGGCTCCATTTCACCGCGTTTACCACATCCTCAAAACGATGCTGTCGATTCAGCACAGCCAGATCCTGTGGATGGGGCGACTGCATGCCGAAACTCATCCGGGTACCCCCCATGTCGTGCAAAGCCGCCAAAGACTCCGCCGTGACCGTGCCGGGATTAGCTTCACTGGTGATCTCGATCTCAGAAGCAAAATCGAAATGAGTGTGCAGGGTTTCCAGAATTTGCTGATATTGCTGTGAGGATAAAAGCGAGGGAGTGCCTCCCCCCAAGAAGACTGTTGCCAGTTCAACCCGCTGGGATTGCTGCTGGGCGACTGCCTCGATCTCAGTGCACAAGGCCTTGACGTAAGCCGGAATCATGTGAGAGATTCCCGCAAATGTGTTAAAATCACAATACCCGCATCTGCGGCGGCAAAATGGTATGTGCAAATAAACACTGGTTTCGACCATTGAGTGAAAGAATATCACATTCTGATCGGATCACAAAGGAAAAGGAAGCTCCTTCTACCGCTGTGGTATAATGCGGTTTTCAAGTGAGTAAACTGAATTATGAGCCCAGAAAATACAACTTCAAAAACGAAAGTTTGTCCAACTTGCGGGACACGCTTAAGTGAAAATGCTACCCGCTGTCTGGTTTGCGGCCGGAACTTTTCGGTTCCGACCTCAACGAAAACAGTGCAATCCAATCCAGTCGAAAGTCCGCGCCTGCCTGAGCTAAAACTCAGCCTGCCGGCCGCGCTGGGATTGATTGTGCTGATCCTGGCACTTGGTGCAGCGATCGTGTTCCTCATTCTGCAAGGCACAGGGCGCGTGGCCACTCCTACCGGTACTCCAACCATCACGGTGACCCCAACCAACACTTCGATTCCCAAGCCGACTGAAGAACCCACCCTGGCCCCCACTTATACTCCATTAGCGCCAATCGACTACACCGTGGTCTCTGGGGATCTATGTTCAAGCCTGGCAGTCACCTATGGGGTCTCCATCAACAGCATCATTGACCTTAACAATCTCGACACCAACTGCACGCTCTATCCGGGTACCGCGATCAAAATTCCGCGGCCTACCCCGACCGTCACCCCGCAGGCTACCGCTACTCTCAGTGCGGCTGAGGCTACGTCCTCTGCCTGCCAGACCATTCAGTACACTGTGGTCGATAACGATACCCTGAGTTCAATCTCGCTGAACTACAACATCAGCGTGGACTCAATCAAGAACTACAACAATCTTTCTTCCGACAATGTCTGGAAAGGCGAGGTTTTGAACCTGCCCTTGTGCGAACGTCTGCCAACTGAAGGCCCAACGCCGACGCCGACTACCCCACCTCCGTATGCAGCCCCTAACCTGCTGCTGCCCAACGATGGGATCGTGTACTCGAGCGTTACCGACACCATCACCTTGCAGTGGTCTTCGGTGGGTACGCTGCGCAGCAATGAAGCCTACATGGTCACCATCGAAGACGTTTCTTCGACGGGCACAAAACGCGACGTTCAGTACGTGACCGATACCAAAGCCTCCGTACCGTTGAGCCTGCGCCCTATGGATAACACCAGCCACATCTTCCGCTGGTGGGTCGTGGTTGCCATCCAGACCGGTTCCAATGCCGACGGTACCCCCATCTACATGGTCAACGGTACCACCAGCTCCATGCGCGTCTTCGGCTGGGCTGGCACCAATGGCGGCGGAATCAGTCCTACCGCAACCCCATAGACTCGAACGTTCTTCTGGATTGAAACGGCATCATTCTTACGAATGATGCCGTTTTGTTTCAGATCCTCCATCCTCCGAATGAGGAAGATTAAAAAGTTACTGTTCCGAAGAAAGTAGATTCTTAAAACAAAGCGGACAACGTGAATGAGAATCACGCTGTCCGCCAGTTTTGTATTCAAATGATCGTTTAGCGGTCTTCCAGATAGCGAGTGACCTGAATGGCAGCGGCCGCGCCAAATCCAGCGGAGGTGACCACCTGCCTGTACATTGGGTCCCCAACCTCGCCGGCCGCAAAAACACCGGCGACGCTGGTCTGCATCTTCTCGTCCACCTTCAAGAAACCTCGTTCATCCATCTCCAACTGTCCCTTGTAGAGCGCCGTATTGGGAGTATGCCCAATGAAAACAAATACGCCATCTGTCGGCAGGTTCGTTACCTGCCCGGTCTTGACGTTGCGCAGATCAACGCTGGCAACCTTCCCCTCGCCATTGATCTTTTCCACAACCGAGTCGAAAATGAACTCGATCTTTTCATTTTCAAGAGCACGTTTTTGCAGCAACGCGCTGGCACGCAAAGCATCCCGACGATGCACGATGCGCACCTTGCTGGCAAAGCGGGTCAGGAACAGACCTTCTTCCAGAGCGCTGTCGCCGCCTCCCACAACCACGACCTCTTTGTTCTTGAAGAACCAGCCGTCACAGGTGGCACAGTACGAAACTCCACGCCCGGTCAGTAACTCTTCGCCAGGAACGTTCAGTTTCACCGGGCTGGCACCGGTCGCCAGAATCACCGCATTGGCAGTGAATTCCTTGCCATAGGTCTTGATATGAAAGGGAGTCTGGCGAAAATCAACTTCCGTGGCCGCGTCGAATTCGAAACGCGCGCCAAATTTTTCGGCCTGATGCTGGAACATCTCTCCCAACTGGGAACCGCTGACACCATCCGGAAAGCCGGGGTAATTCTCAATCACATTGGTCAATGAAGCCTGACCGCCCAGTTCCATCCCGGTCAATACAAAGGGATTCAACTCTGCCCGCGCCGCATACAAAGCGGCTACCAGCCCAGCCGGGCCAGCTCCCAGAATGATGACGTTTTCGTGTTGAATCTGTTTGGTTGAATCGTTTGCCATGGTTATTCCTTTCAGTATTGGAGCACGGACCGATCGGCAATCTCCAGAGCCTGATCAATTACAGCAAAGCCTTCGCGTAATTGTTCTTCGCTGATGATCAGGGGCGGCAAGATCAGGATCGTGTGCCAGTGCGTATAAAGATAAACTCCGTGATCGAGCAGGTATTTTTTGACCTCATTCATCACCGGGCTGCTCTTGCCAAATTCTGCCAGCGGCTCGCGGGTTTGTCGATCTTTCACCAGTTCCAGAATTCCGAACAGGCCAATCGACCGGCCTTCCCCTACACTCGGATGTTTCTGTGCCATCTCAGTCAGACACTGTTTGAGCACTTCACCCATCTGAGCTGCATGCTCTACCAGATGATCCTGCTGCATCACCTGGATGGTGGCAATGGCCGCCGCCAATGAGATCGGATGACCATTATAAGTCAGGCCACCCTCATAAACTCGATCATTAAACTTAGATGCAATTTCTGGCCTTAAAGCGACAGCTCCCAGCGGGGCATATCCCGAAGTTAAACCCTTAGCCATGGTCAGAATGTCTGGATGGACGTTCCAATGATCCACCGCAAACCATTTGCCAGTGCGGCCAAACCCGCTCATGACCTCGTCGGCGATCATCACAATGCCATAACGGTCACAAATCTCGCGTACTCCCTGCATGTACCCTTCGGGCGGAATGATGACCCCATTGGTACCCGTGACGCTTTCCATAAGGATACCGGCAATGGTGTCCGGGTTCTCGTACTGGATGATCTCTTCAAGATGCGCCAGGTAATCGCGGCAGAAATCCGCTTCAGAAATCTCAGGGTTGCCGCGGTGAAAGGTCGACCGGTAACGATAAGGATCCAGAAAATGTACCACCCCTGGCATGACTGTCGGTTCCCAGGCAGTGCGCCGCGGATCGCCCGTGACTGCCACTGCCCCATAAGAGGCACCGTGATAAGAGCGGTAACGCGCCAGGATCTTGCTCTTACCGGTATAAGCCCGGGCAAACTTGATGGCATTCTCGTTGGCATCCGCGCCGCCCAGAGTATAGAGAAATTTACTCAGCCCAGCCGGGGTGATCTCTTCCAGCAGTTTTCCCAGCAGAGCGCGCGGCTTGGTCGCCATTCCCGGCCCGGCAAAGGGCAATTCACGCGCCTGATCGACCATCGCCTCGATGACACGCTCATCGCCATGACCAATGTTGACGCACATGACCATCGAATTAAAATCCAGATAGCGTTTGCCTTCCACGTCCCAGAAATATACCCCCTTGGCCTTTTTAATGGCAATTGGTGAAACATGTGCCTGGGCCGACCAGGTCCAAAAGTTGTGCTGCAGCGACAGCGGCAGGATTTCAGAATCAGGAAGATCGATCATTGCCAGACCTCAAATGAAAGAAATGGATTGATCTTATCCTAGCATAAAACAAAACCAGACGAAATGATTTTCAGGAAACAAAAAGTGGAAAGGGGTTGACCTTTCCACTTGGATAGCTAACTTTCCATCAATACTGCTCTGGCAGGCGCGCCATCCGAACCTTCGAGCTTGAGCGGCAGACAAGCCAGGGTATATTTCCCGGCACTGGCATCGGCCAGGTTCAGGCCCTCGACAATGACGATTCCCGCACCCAGCAAAACGTTGTGCGTCGGACCGCTCTTCTTGTAAGGGGCAATGGAAAGATAATCCAGTCCCACCAGTTTGGTCTTACGCTCCGCCAGGAAACGCGCGCCGCTTTCATCGATTCCCACAAAAGTGGTATTGAAAGGGGCATTGGGATCCTTCCACAGCTCTGAATTACGCGTTTTGAACAAGATGCGCTCGACCACCGGTTCCAGTTTAAGCTGCTTCAGCACCTCTTCGTTGATGACCTCCACGCTGCTGGGCAACTGCACCACCTGTGCGGGGCCAACCAGCGCGTCCAGAGGCAGGCTCTCGATCGTGCCGCCATCGGGCAGAAAATGATAGGGCGCATCTACGTGAGTGCCGGTATGGGCACTGCAAGCTAACAGAGTGACATTGGCATGGGCACCTTCTTCGATCTTGGCACGACGGTGCAGATCGACTTCAGGGTCGCCCGGCCAGACCGGCATTCCCGGTCGGATTGTAACTGAAATATCAATGATTCTCATTTTTTTCGCTCCAAATACTACCACTAAATACTTTGCTCAAGAAATCTGCCCGCTGATCCGTGGTCATAGGTGTCGGCTGTGCCCAGTCGACCAGATAGGCAGTGTACAACTGCGTACTGATATATTTTCCATCATAAATGACGTGTTTGTCAATAAACTCACGACGAATGTCGTCCCCTACCCCTTCATAGGTCATCATGTCGAACAGGAAATTGCCCGGGCCGTAATGGATCAGGCTGTTGCCCTCAAACTGGAACCCCATTGCATAATGCGACTGAGAACCACTGACAATATCTGCCCCGGCTGCCGCAGCATTCCGAAAATCGCTGGCGATTTGATCGCCATAGAGGTAGGTATACACCTCGAACTGCTGGAAAGTCGCCACCACCACGTAACCTTCCGCTTTCAACTCGGAGATGGTTTTGTTGTAGTAATCCATATCACACTCGGCGCTGCCGGCACTGCTATCGGTAGCCCAATCTGTGGACGGGCCTTCAGGATTGCAGCCGATGAAGGCAATTTTATTGCCGTTAACCTCAATTTTGACCGGGGCTTTGGCCTCGTCTTCCGTCTTACCGCCGCCAAACGTGTACCATCCCAGCGCTTTGTAGGTATCGATGGTGGAATCCAGGTACTGGGAACCGTAGTCATTTTCATGGTTGCCCGTCAGTTCCACCACGTTGACACCCAGATCCTGCAGGGTTTGTAAATATTTTGGCGCCGAGCAGAAGCGCAGCCCCACCTGGGCATAATCCGGGAAGGGGCAATCTTCATTGAAGGAAACCTCATTGCTGACATGGATTAAATCAGCGTTCTTGAACCAATCTTTGACCTTTTCAATCGGGTAATCGAGGCTTTTGATCTCCATCTTATAGGCAATGGCACGCACCAGTGCGGTAGTGCCCGTCATCATCAACACAGTCATCTTGGATTCGTCCCGATTGGTAGCCGGCACCTGTGCCAGTAGTGCGGTAACCGCCTGCTGAACTACCGCATCCTGACGCGCACTTTGAAAGACAAAGTCCGCTTTCAGCGGATAGTTTTGCACATCCAGCGGTTTATCCAGTGGGCTGAGGCCATCCAACTGAATCACTTTCCAGCGCGGGGTCAGGGCATCGAAGGGTACAATCGCCCAGGTTTTAAGAGATTGGAAGTCATTGGTTTCCAGCGCGCTGGCATCCACCACCGTCACGGTATCTGTCGAAGCGATTCCCCATAAGGCATCGAAAATCGCTTTGGTTTCACTGCTTACCTGCAGTTTTTCAAAGCTGCCATCCTCAGGGAGCGTACCCAGCCAGGCCGCCTTTAACGTCTCGAGCGAAACGTTATCCGTCACGGTTGGGAAAGGCGCAACCAATGCATAGACCCATTCGATCTGCCCCAGAGAACCCTCCAAAGAGCCAGAAGCAGCCAAAGTCAACTCAAGGTTAGCAGCAGCCTCATTTGCTGACCCCTGCAGCACCTGACTGCTTTGAATTTCATTTTGCAGAGAAGCCGGCACCTCTGGCGAGACCCACAACACCGGGGCCGGTTCCACTGTAGCAGTGGGGCTTGCCACCGGGGTCGCAGTTTCAGAAACCACAGCTTGCGGAGCGCAACTATTCAGAAAAATCGTGAAGATCACGAGAATAAGCAACGAAAGAGATAAAGTGCGTTTCAAAGAATTCCTCCAGTAACATAAGTCGTTCCCATTATAAACCTGCGCAATTAATTATTCCTGATAGTTCCTGAGAGACTTTATCGATATAATTTTCTCTGATGAAACGAAAGGATGCCTCATGCGCGAAGTTGCTGTGATCGGAATTGGACAAACACGAGTTGAAGAACAATGGGAAAAATCTCTGCGTGAACTGGCCGGGGATGCCGCCCTGGCTGCCTTGCACAACTCCGGTCTGGATCGCGTTCACGCGGTGTACGTCGGCAATATGATGTCAGGCTCAGCCAATTTGCAGCAGCACCTGGGCGCTTACATCGCCGATTGGATCGGCATGCGCTACGCTGAAGGGCTGCGCATTGAAGCCGCCTGCAGTTCAGGTGCTGCGACCTTCCGCAGCGCAGTCATGGCCGTCGCTTCGGGGCAGGTAGACAGCGCCCTGGCAGTAGGGGTCGAAAAGATGACCGATTCGCCCAGTGCGGAGATTACCGCTGAACTGGCGACTGCCGCAGACGCTGATTGGGAAGCCGCTCAGGGGCTTTCCTTCGTTGCCTTGAACGCACTCATCATGCGCCGCTATATGTACGAATACGGCTGGAAGAAAGAAGATTTTGCCGCTTTTTCCATCAATGCCCACGCCAACGCGGTGCATAACTCCTTTGCCCGCTTTCATGAGCCTATCACGCTTGAAGGTTATCAAAAAGCCGGCATGGTAGCGGACCCCATTAATTTGCTGGACGCTTCTGCCATTGGAGACGGCGCTGCCGCGGCGATTCTGGTACCGCTGGAATACGTGCAGGCCAACCGCGGCATTCCACTGGTTAAGGTAGCCGCTTCCGCCGCCGCCACGGATTCCATTGCCATCGACCAGCGTCACGATCCATTATGGCTGAAAGCTGCCGAGATATCCGGCAAGAAGGCCTATGCCCAGGCCGGGCTCAGCCCACAAGAGATCGACCTTTTCGAACTGCATGATGCCTTCTCGATCATGGCCGCGCTCTCCCTTGAAGCCAATGGTTTTGCCGAGCGCGGACAAGGTCCACGATTGGCCAACGACGGTGAGATCACCCCTGCCGGGCGCATCCCCATCGCCACCCGCGGCGGATTGAAAGCCCGCGGGCATCCGGTGGGGGCCACTGGCATGTACCAGATCGTTGAAGTCGTCCAGCAGCTACGCGGTGAAGCCACGGGCACGCAGGTGGAAAACGCTCGCATCGGCATGGCACAAAATATCGGCGGCAGCGGCTCGAATATCATTACGCACATTTTGCAAGCGATCTAGCTGAATACTCTTTGCCGCATCGGGAAGAACTTCCGATGCGGCTTTTTAAGCCTTTAGAACAGATTTTCATGTTATTATTGAGGCGATGATTACCCCGCTCACTCCTGAACTTCTCCAGACGTATCGTGCGCAAACTTATCACACCCTTCCGCAATTACGTCTGAAAAATCCGCAGCAGGCCATCGAATTCATCAATGAAAGAGGGCTTGCCTACCTCTGGCCCATCAAAGATACGGAATTCCCCAGTCTGTGGGCAGCGGCAGCCGGCAATCGGCCAGTGGCAGATGATCACGATGACCCCGGCCACATTACCTGGGGTTGGAAGGATAGTCTGCTGGATCAGAAGGTCTGGTACTATGCGCGCCTGCTCAAGCGCCGCAATACCTTTGTTTCGCTGGAACTGGCCCCTTACCTGTATGCACTTTCCCCTAATTACGGTTCTCCAGAAGATGATTTTGCAGAACAATATCAGATGGGAACCCTGACCCAGGAGACCAAACTGGTTTTCGAGGCCCTGCTCGAAAAAGGTCCGCTGGATACCCTCGCTTTGCGGAAAGCCGCGCATCTAAGCGGGAAAGCCTCCAACACTGCCTTCAATCATGCTCTCGATACCCTGCAAATGGATATGCGCGTGCTGCCAGTAGCCATCAGCGAAGCCGGGCGCTGGCATTACGCCTTCGTCTACGACCTTACCCACCGTTACTTCCCCGAACTGCTGGAACAGGCCCGCGCGATCGGTGAAAGCGAAGCTCGCCAGAAATTACTGCTCACCTACTTCCGCTCAGTTGGAGCTGCCACCGCTCGTATGGTGCAATCCATTTTCCGCTGGTCACCTGAAATCACAGCCCGTGCATTGCACCGCTTGGTAGACAATGGTACCCTCATGGCTGATTTGTCCTTTGCCGATCAAAAAGAGAGTTTTTTCGCGATCCCCGATTTGCTTCGCTAAAATTTCCTGTGACTTTCCCGTTTTGGCTATAATGGAAGTAATTCTGTTACACGCCCTGGGAGAGACTTATGGAATTTCACATATCAAGACAAAGCCGGGAGAAATTTCAATTTGACGATACTCTTTTTGCTCTGGATGGCAACGTCCTCTTCGCCGACTTGTATGCCGTACGCCTCTTTGCCAGCAAGATCAATCAGCAGCGCGACCTGATCCGGTTTCCCGAGCAGTCCGCCCGCGCCGGGCAGATCAACGCACTCGGCTTGATGGATGAGATTTTCCACTACATCTTCTTTCTTTACCGTCAGCAAAAAAATCCGTCGCTCTTATCAACCCTATTGCAAAAGCTTGGAGAATCACTGGGGGGTAAACAATTAGATTCAGTTCTGCTGCTTTTTATCAAAGAATTCCCGCCCACCGCCGTTTACAAGAAAGAAATCTCCGCTGAAGATTACCTCATTGGTGAAACGAAGGATGTGCCCAACCGCAATCTGGTGCTCGAGGAACTGGTGCTGTATTGGGTGACCGAACAAAATCCTGCTCTGAATCAATACGCTGAGCTTTTCGAAAGCCCGCAGTTGACCGAATCGCGGGAATACACTACCCTGTTCCAGCAACTCAATGAATTCTTTGCCGAACAGCCTCCCTTTGGACCAGAAAATCTGCCTCTCCTTGATCTGCTGCGTACTCCGTCCCGCCGTGTGCCTCATTCGCTGACCGGCCAGCTCGAGTACATTCGCGATCACTGGGCCGCCCTGCTGGGTGAATATTTTTACCGCTTGCTTTCCGGGCTGGATTACCTGAAGGAAGAAAACAAACTCTCCTTCGGCGGTCCGGGGCCTGCGCCTGTACCGGTCTATGATCGCAAAAGCTGGCTGGCGAATGGTGCTGCCAGCGAGCGTATCGCCTTCAGCCAGGACCGCGACTGGATGCCCGGTCTGGTACTGATGGCCAAGAATACCTACGTCTGGCTCGATCAACTCAGCAAGAAATACCAGCGCGATATTCACACTCTGGACCAAATTCCATCTGAAGAGCTCATCACCCTGGCTGAAAGCGGAATTTCCGGTCTGTGGCTGATCGGGCTGTGGGAACGCAGCCAGGCTTCGGCTACGATCAAACAGTTATGCGGCAACCCGGACGCCATTGCTTCCGCGTATTCGCTGTATTCCTACGACATCGCCGCCGATCTTGGCGGGCAGACTGCCTACGAAAAACTGCGTGATGCGGCCAACCGCTGCGGATTGCGCTTGGCCAGCGACATGGTTCCCAACCACATGGGCATTGATTCAGAATGGGTGCTGCACCATCCCGAGCGTTTCTTGAGCGTCGATCAGTGCCCTTATCCCAATTACTCCTTTACCGGGCCGGATCTTTCGAGTGAGGCCAACGTCACGATCCAGATCGAGGACCACTACTATTCGCGCACCGATGCTGCCGTGGTCTTCAAACGCTACGATCACCACAGCGGTAAGACCCAATACATTTATCATGGCAACGATGGCACTTCAATGCCCTGGAATGATACAGCGCAGCTCAATTACCTCAGTCGCGACGTACAGGAAGCCGTCTATCAGACCATTCTGGAAGTAGCCCGCAAGTTCCCCATCATTCGCTTCGATGCGGCCATGACGCTGGCCAAGAAACAGGTGCAGCGTCTGTGGTTTCCGGAACCCGGCAGCGGCGGCGCGATCCCTTCCCGCTCAGAACATGCCATGACCGCGGAACAGTTCGATGCTGCCATGCCCGAGGAATTCTGGCGCATGGTGGTGGATCGTATGGCCGTGGATGCACCGGATACGCTGCTCCTCGCCGAAGCCTTCTGGATGATGGAAGGTTACTTCGTGCGTTCACTGGGGATGCACCGGGTGTACAACAGCGCTTTCATGCACATGCTGCGCGATGAAAACAATGCCGGCTATCGCCAATTGATCAAGAATACCCTCGAATTCGAGCCAGAAATCTTGAAACGTTACGTCAACTTCATGAACAATCCCGACGAACGTACGGCCGTGGATCAATTTGGCAAAGGGGATAAATACTTCGGGGTTTGTACTCTCATGGCTACCTTCCCGGGGCTGCCCATGTTCGGTCACGGTCAGATTGAAGGCTTTGCTGAAAAATATGGCATGGAATATCGCCATGCTTATCAGGATGAAACGGTCGATACAGCCCTCGTTGAGCGGCATCAGCGTGAGATCTTCCCCCTCTTGCACATGCGTCGCCTCTTTTCTGGGGTCGAGAACTTCTGGCTTTTCGATTTCTTTACCACCAATGGGCACGTAAATGAAAACGTTTTTGCCTTTACCAATGCATCTGCCGATCAACATGCTCTGGTCATCGTGAATAACAGCCTGCATTCTTCTGAAGGCTGGCTGAAGACCTCCTCGGCACGGCTCACCAGCGGTACTCTGGCCCAGAAAAGTCTGGCAGATTGTCTGGATTTGAGCGCCACTGCCCACAAATACCTGCTCTTCCGCGATCAGATCAGCGGCCTGCAGTATATCCGTCGTGTCGAAGAACTGCGTCAGAACGGGTTCCACATTCGCTTGAGCGGTTACGAATACCACGTCTTCTGCGACTTTCAGCTCGTTTCTTCGGATTCGCAGCACGATTACCACCGGCTGGCTGATTACTTAGGCGAAGGCGGCATTCCTGACATCCAATCCGGGCTGACCGAGCTTTTCATCCAGCCAGTTCTGCAGCCCTTCAAGGAAATGATCAACTCCGGTTATTTCAACTATCTGGATTCGCTGATCCAGACAGGAAACGGTTTACCCCCTTCTATCACCGCGGAGGCCCGTGAGAAGCTCTCTGCCTTCCTGCAGGGCATCGAAAGAGCTACTCACCAATCCCTGCATCAATTCGATCTGGCGCTTGAGACCAGTTTGAAGGGACTGCAAACGGCAATTGCTCTGCCGGCAAAGCCGGCAGAAGCTCGTCAAAGCCACATGAAAAAGCTCGAAAACGCATCTGCCTATCTGGCAAATTCCTTTGCCGGCCTGCGGCAGCACACGCTGTTGGCCTGGACGCTCTTTGGACAGGTTGGGCTGGGCAGTCTGCAAGGCAGCCCGGAGCTGCTTTCACTGGCCTGGGCAGATGAATGGCAGCTTTACAAGACCTTTGCCGCCCTGCTGCGCAAACTGGGCAACGATGAGACCGAAGCCAATCACGCCATCAAAGCGCTGAAATTATTGACCACCCAGCACGACTGGTACCGCCAGATTGGCAATCAAACCACTGCCGAAATCGTAAAATCCTGGCTGACCGTACCTGAGATTCTTGACTTTCTGCATGTCAACCGCTTCGAGGACGTACTCTGGTACGATCACGATGCCATGCTCGATTTTGCCTGGTGGATGACCATGGTTGCTTATCTGGATGCCGAAATGAACCCCCAGGCAACCTCCTCTTCGTCAAGCGAGGTGTTAATGGGAGCCTACACTCTGCTGCAGGAAATTCTCCAGGCAGATGAATCTTCAGAGTATCAGATCGAGAAACTTCTGGATTTATTGAAAGTCTAGCGCTGCAAATCCGTTTCGAAACGCTGCAGGGCACCTTCAAACACCTCTCGGGCCGTGACCCCGGAGCGCCAGCTCTTCACGGCCTCGAGCGCTGGAACCAACCCAGAACGCAGGTCTTTGCCGCTAACCCGCTCGCTCAAAGCAATCGCGTGAGCCGCATATTGAACGTTATTGCGCGGTTCGATGCGGTCGAAATCCTCAAAGAACCAGCCGCACGAAGTGAACATGCGCTGCCGTTCGAACTGGGCAGCCATCAGATGCTGCAGTTGGCTGATTTCAGATTGATCCAGGGACATTTTACCCTCTTGATCCAGCCAGGCCGCAAAAGAGACGTCCCCCAACAGCACCGAGATGTATTCATCACGAGCCCGCCACGGCTCACGCAGCCAGTTCGCAGCACAATCCAGGTAACAGGCATCCACCAGCTCCGCCACCTGATTCATCAGATCACGCAGAGGCTTTTTCCAGGCACCATGGGGCGTGCAAGCGCACTCCCCGCGCCAGCGTTCCACCCCCTCCATACAGCTCCATGAAGTGCGGTTACGAATCTGCACCGTTTTTACCGGTGGATGTTCGCGCAGCCATTTAGCCGGAGTGGTGTATTCGATGCTGGCCTGGGTCAACGCCCCATCGAGAAGGTAACTCAAGAAGAGATCCCGAAAAGGCTGGTGGTGGCCGTACAATTCGCCGTCTGATGCCAGCAGGATCAGTTGATCTTGCTCGTTATTGGCAGAGTAAACATTCTTGAGGCAATTCTGGATAAACGAATCTGCATTGGCGGTAGTTTCAGCGTTGAAGCTGATACCCGTGCTCAACCCACTGTGATAGAAAAAGACAGACATCGAGCGCCCACCCGCAAGTTCCACCCGATAAGGTTGAGTCACATCCACCTCGCCTTCTGCCTGCCACGGAGCCAGGATCGTATAGCGAATGCCGTTTTCGGCCAGCACCGTCAGCGTTTCTTCATCCACGGCAGTTTCGGGCAGCCACATGCCCTCAGGGGCAAACCCATAAGTGTGAGTGTAATCGGCAATTCCCCAGCATACCTGCGTTTGCTTATCACGCAGCGATGCCAGCGGCAGGATGGTATGGTGATAAGGTTGTGCCATGGCATTGACTGTCGCGGTACGATTCATGTAGCGTCGTTCTGACTCGGTGATCAAAGCCAGCGTATCCTGCGCGTTTTGCTCCATCCAGCGCGTCAGGGTTGGGCCAAGATTAAAACTGATCTTTTCAAAGTTCCCTAATCGTGCGTTGGGGGCATAGCAATCAGCGTTGATCTTCTCATTCCAGTTTTTGAAAGGCTCGGCTCCTTGCTCTTGAGGGATGATCCCGGAATAAGGATCTTCACGCGAAGGCTGGTAGAAGTGAGCATGGATACAAAGAGCATGTCTGGGCATAAGTGAGAGATTCTTCCTGTCTATTGAAGATGATCCAGCGATTGGCGAAAACGGGCCGGCATCACACCGAACTCGCGTGGGAGAAGATCGACCATGGCCGTACGATTTTCGGCCAGGGTATCCAACCAGAAGGTAGAGATGGGGAATTTTGGGTTCAGTTGATCGACCCACAGGGTCAGCGTACGCATGTATCCCAGCGGAAAGGGCAGCAGCAGCCGATGCACCTTGATTTTGTGGGCAATGGCCTGCACTATCTCCCGATACGAGAGAATTTCGACACCGCCAATATTGTAGATGCGGTTCAGCGTCTTAGGATTTTCCAGCGCCAGTACCAGCGTGGAAACCAGATCATTAATCCACAATGGCTGCAGCAGGGTATTACCGTCCCCAGGTAAAAGAAAGAGACCCGGGGTCTTCGTCAAAAGCTGTCGGATAGGCTCGGTAAATTGATCTCCGGCCCCGTAAATCGCATTCATGCGAAAGATCGTGTAATTGACCCCACTGTTGATGATCCAACGCTCGGCGATAGCCTTGGCTTTCAAAACCGGGAAGGCGGAACTGCGATTGGCACCCAGATGGCTGAGATAGAAAAGGCGCTGTACCCCGGCATCCGCCGCGGCCTGCGCCACTGCCTTGCTGCCTTCCACATCGACTTCGTTCAGATTGCCGCGTGCGCCATAGCGTTCGGCGCTGGCAAAATGATAAACGATGTCCACGTCCTTCATAGCCGCCCGTAAGCCGCGGCTGTCATTTAAACCGCTGACTGCCACCTCTACGGAAACTCCACGAGGAATTTTGGGCGATTCCGCAGAGGGACGCAGTAAAATGCGCACTTTCTGCCCGGAATCGACCAGAGCCGGCACCAGATGTCGGCCGACAAAACCAGTACCACCTGTAATCAAGATCATCTGCAGGGAATTATAGCAGAAGATTGGGTTGTAGAAAAACAGTCCTCTGGCACATATCTTGCTACTTAATATGCAGAGACAGGTGAACCGATGAAAGAAACCCATTCTCCTACCAATAATCTTCTGGGGTTCCAGTATTACCCCGATTCTGCCCACTACACTCACAAAGACCTGAACGCTGCGCTGGAGCATCTCAGCAACCTTGGCGCTGCCTGGCTGGTCTTGCATGCTGAAGCCTCGCGCGCTATCCCCGAGACCTTTATTTCAGGGCTACTCGCTGCCGGGATCACCCCCATCATCCATTTACCCCTTTCTCTGCCCAATGCGCCGGCTGCGGCGGATCTCAAGGCCATTCTGAACGCTTACGGCAAATGGGGAGCCAATTACGTACTCCTTTTCGACCGTCCCAACGATCGCGCCGGCTGGTCAGCCGCGGGCTGGTCCCAGGCCAATCTGGTCGAGAGTTTTCTCGACCGCTTTGTACCGCTGGCCAACGAATGTCTGAACGCGGGCCTGACCCCTATCTTCCCGGCCTTGACCCCGGGTGGCAGCTACTGGGATCTCTCCTTCTTCACCCTGGCGCTGCAATCGCTGCAGCGTCGCAATCAAAAAGCATTGCTGAACAAGATGGCCCTGGCAGCTTATGCCTGCTCCTTCGGGCATTCGATCGATTGGGGCAAAGACGGCGCGTCCGCCTGGCCGCAGAATAAGCCTTACTTCACCCCAGCTGCCAATGAAAACCAGATCGGCTTTAATCAGGCCATCTGGCTGGAAGAAATCGCTGAAAAGACACTGGGCAAACAATTGCCGCTCTTTTTGCTCGGTCTCGGCCGTAAAGATTTGGCAACCCCGAATTCGTTCAGTGAAACTGAGCAAGCCAGCTGGGTTCGCGAGATCAAGTCCGCGCTGCCCCAACTGGCCGCCTCTTTACCCCTGCTGGCCGGCAATTTCTGGCTGCTGCAAGCCACCGCCGCAGATGAAAACGCCAGCTTTGCCTGGGTAAGCGAAACCGACACTGTCAATGCGGCATACCGCGTTTTTGCCGATGTGCCCGCAGCACAAACTGCGGCCGCACACACGATTCCGCAGGGCACCGCCAGCCACGTTTCAGAAACTGCTTCCACGGCAGCACCAGCAAATTTTTCCATCCACCACTACCTGCTGCTGCCCAAATATGAGTGGGGTATTGCAGACTGGCATCTAGAAGTGATCAAACCCTTCGTACGCAAATATCAGCCGACCATCGGATTTTCTCTGGCTGAAGCTGCCCTGGCCGCACAGGTCACTGTTGTGGGCGGTGAAGGCCAATTCTCCGAAGAAGCGCTCAATACCCTCCGCAAAGCCGGGGCCACAGTGGACCGGATCAGCGGAGATGGTACGAGTATTGCAACACAACTGGCAGAGAGGTAAATATGAGCATATCCATTCCCGCAACTCCCGTTTCTCACACTCCCATCGAAGCCAAACTGCCTTCGATCAAAGTTCTCGGTCTGGGCGGCGGCGGACAAAATGCCATTAACCGCATGATCGAGCTGGGGCTGGAAGGCATTGATTTCATTGCTGCCAATACCGATGCTCAGGTACTGCAATCCAGCCTGGCTCCTACCAAGATCCAGTTAGGGCCCAAACTGACCCGTGGATTGGGAGCCGGCGGCAATCCGGAGATCGGCGAAGCTGCCGCTGAGGAAAGCTACAAAGAGCTCAACCTCGCTCTGGCGGGTGCGGATATGGTCTTTCTCACCGCTGGAATGGGCGGTGGCACGGGCACTGGCGCGATCTCCATCGCCGCCCGGGTAGCCAAAAGTCTGGGAGCCGTGGTCGTCGCCATTGTGACCACTCCTTTCAGTTTCGAAGCCGGCCGCCGCAGCAAGAATGCCCAGGAAGGGCTGAAGAAACTTCAGCCATTTACCGATACGCTCATCAGTGTGCCCAATGATCGCCTCTTGCAGGTCACCCCGGTCGATATGCCCATGGAAATGGCCTTTCGTCTGGCCGACGACATTCTGCGCCAGGGAGTGCAGGGGATTTCCGAACTCATTACCCAGCCTGGCCTGATCAACGTGGATTTCTCGCACGTTCGTGCCATGATGCAGAACGGCGGGGGCTCCTTACTGGCCATTGGTACCGGCAAAGGTGAACAAAAAGCTGTCCAGGCCGTGGAACACGCTCTGCATCACCCCATGCTCGAAACCATCAATCTGGAAAATGCCAGCGGTGTGATTGCCAATTTCACCGGCGGGGAAGATCTTTCCTTCGCCGAGATCACCGACGCGTTGGTTTATCTGCAGCAAAAGACCAATAAACAGATCGACCTCATCCCCGGTGTAATGTGCGACAATCGCTTCGAAGATCGGGTGCAGGTCACCCTGGTTATCACCGGCATTGGCGCTTCCGCGATGGATACCGGCTTGAAATTTGACGCAGCCCGTCATGAAGTCAAACAGCCAGTCCAATCAGCTGTAGTAGAGTCAGATGCCCCCGTCCTCGTGGGCGAACAGATTCCAGCGGCCATTGCCTACCCCCAATTCGAGATGGCGGGTACCCCGGTCGATCTGGACGTTCCGGCTTTTCTGCGCCGGAGAGTGCACTAGGAGGTTGCTATGGATTCAGGAGCCATCGAACGCGCCTGTCATTCGATCTACCGTCAGTATCCCGAATTTGCCGGCGTACACCCCAGCGTCCGCCAATCGGGTGCGCAAACCCTGCTCATCTTTGCCACCAAAGTCAAAACCGCGGATGGCAAGTCCCTGCCCCGCACCCTGCGCGTCAACGTCAATGAGCAAGGCGCTATCGTAAAAGTCACCACTTCCAGATGAAAGGAACATTATGATTGCTACCCTCTTTCAAAAAGTAGAACTGCGTTTCTGGGATTTCATCATTCCGCAATTGACCGAGTCCCCCTGGCTGCGCAAAACAGTCAAAGCAGCCGTAAATTTCTATCACAATGATGCTCTCGTCCGGCAGGTGGCCTTGATCGCCATGCTGGCCTGCGCCGGTTTTGCTACCGGCATCCTTGCCTTCACTTTATCCAGAATTCTCGGGTAAATCCCCAGACTTTCAAAAAAACGGCCTGTGGGCCGTTTTTTGTTTTAAATTGGGGTTCATTGGATGAAAAATACACGCATAATGGTAAAATGAAAGTGGATTAAAGGTGGTGAGTTCGCCTAACCGTTCTGAGAATCGATGAAAAAGCCCTCCCTGGTTCTGGCCCTTCTTTTGTTTGCCGCCTGCGCAATCGTGGGCTATCTCGTCGCGTCTCGCTCCAACCCAACAGCCACTTCTGCCGCCAGCAGCAGCGTTGCCAACCAGGCCACCGCTATGGCCGCGGCTCAGCAGAATTTCCTCCTCGTCCAGGTGGATGACCTGACGCAATCCTCGCCAAAACTGGTACAGGTATGGATCGTGCTGACGTATTACTCGAATCCTCCGCAAGTCATGTTCATTCCGCTGTACCCCTCCTATGACGGCAGTCAGAACAGTACCATCGCCGAAGCTTTCACGCTGACCAGCGCCGGTTCCGTCTCGGAACGCTTCATTAGCAAGATCGCTGAGCTTTACAAAGTGGAAGTCGATGGGGCAATCATGACCGATGCTGCCGGCTACAACGGTTTTGCCAACTGGTTCGGCATCTCGAACATTCAAGTCAGTACTGCCCCCGCCGGTTCGGACGACGAAAAGCATGCCCTGCTGCTGAACAGCCAGACTTTCTTTCAGAACGTGTGCGGACAGTTGACTACCGGCAACGCGGCCGGGCAATTCGAAAGTATCCAGTGGTCGCAGTTGATCCCGGGGCATTTCAACACCAACTTATCCTTCGAAGTCTTGATGGCCTCCTGGGACCGCGTTATCCGCTCTGAGGCCCCACAGGTGTGCAAGGTGCTCTCGACAGAATGATCGCCATTCCTCTTCACCATCGCAATCTGGCCAGTCGTCCTACGGTATAATCACTGCATGCGCAAATTCCTCTATGTTACCGTTTTCTTTTCTGGTTTAGCCTCCTTAGCCGTCGAATTTGCCGCTTCCCGCCTGCTCGAAAACTACTTTGGCTCTTCAAATCTGGTTTGGGCCAGCATCATTGGTCTGATCCTGATCTACCTGACCGCCGGCTATTTCATCGGTGGGGCCTGGGCAGATCGTTCTCCCCGGTATTCGACCCTGTTCCGCATTCTGGCTTGGGGAGCACTGGCTGTTGGATTGATCCCGGTGATCTCCCGCCCTATTCTCATTCTGGCTGCCAATGCCTTCGATGCCCTGCAGCTGGGGGTATTGCTGGGCTCATTCACCGCGGTGATGATCCTGCTCATCCTCCCGATCACGCTGATCGGGACGGCTTCTCCCTTTGCGATTCGCCTCGCCATTACCGACCCGGCTCAAGCCGGCAAGATTTCTGGCCGAATCTATGCCATCTCCACTCTAGGTTCCTTCATCGGCACCTTTCTCCCCGTTCTGGTGCTCATCCCCTTGATCGGTACCTATCGCACCTTTCTGGTCATCAGTGCGCTGCTTCTGACCGTCGCCTTGATCGGCATTTCGCTTGCTGATGGCGTCAAAAAACTGCTGGTCTACCTGTGGATGCCACTGGTTTTGATCGTTTTGTTTCTTCTGGGGGCCAATGGGCTTGAAAAGAAGACGCCCGGCCAGGTCTATGAAACCGAATCTGCCTACAACTACATTCAGGTCATCCAACAAGAGGGTTACATCCTGCTGCGCTTGAATGAAGGTCAGGGCATTCACTCGATCTATAAACCCGGCGTTTATAACTACTATGGCACCTGGGAAGAAGTGCTGGCCGCGCCCTTCTTCAATTCTGCCCCGATCCGCCTGGATTCCGTGACCGACGTGGCCATTGTCGGCCTGGCAGCCGGAACGACTGCCAAAGAGCTATCCGCTGCTTTCCCTGAAGTGCAAATCGACGGCATTGAAATCGATCCCCGCATCATCGCGGTCGGCCGCCAGTATTTCGCAATGAACGAGCCTAACCTGAACGTGATCATTCAAGACGGACGCTGGGCGCTGGCCCACAGCCCCAAAAAGTACGACATCATCAGCATCGATGCCTACCGCCCGCCTTACATCCCGGCTTCGCTGGTTTCGCAGGAGTTTTTTCAGATCGTGTACGATCACCTCAAACCCGGCGGGGTCATGGTCATCAACATTGGCCGCACCCCTGAAGATCGCCGCCTGATCAATTCGCTATACGCAACTGCAGCCACGATCTTCCCGACCCTTTACGTTTCAGACCTGCCCGAATCTTATAACTCAATGCTTTTCGCCACCAAAGCCACCACGGATATTCAAAACTTTCGAGATAACTACGCTCAGCTTTACTCCCAATCAGATACTCCCCCATTCCTTCTTGAAATCATGTCGCAGACCTATGATGGATTGCATGCGCAAACTGAACCCGGCATCGTTTTTACCGACGATCTGGCCCCCATCGAGCAAATGACCAATTCACTGGTCTTGAACTATCTCCTCTCTGGAAAGGTAGATACCCTGCAGTGAAAAAACTCTTTTCCGCGCTTTCGATTCTGGTAACTCTGATGATCCCCTTCTTATTGATGATGGGGGCCATCCGCATCCTTCTAAATCCATTCTATCTGGATTACGAATACAACCTGTCCAACTTCCCGGCAGACCCCTTTGGGTTTACCACCGCTGACCGCCTGCATTGGGGCAAGATTTCTCTCGATTATCTGACCAACGATCAGGGCATTGAATTCCTGGGTGACCTTAAATTCGCCGATGGCACTTCTTTCTACAATGAGCGCGAATTAAGCCACATGCACGACGTCAAAGATCTCATCCAGACCACTTTGAAGATCTGGTACGCCTGTCTGGCGGCCTTCCTGCTTTTACTGATCTGGAGTTACGTCCAGAAATGGTCCGAGGTTTTCTGGCGCGGAGTGGCCCGCGGTGGTCTGTTGACCGTTGCCATCATTATTCTGGTGCTCCTGGGCACAGTCATCAATTTTGATACCCTCTTCCGTGATTTTCACGCAATCTTCTTCACCGGAGATACCTGGCTCTTTTACGTTAATGATTCCCTCATCCGTCTCTTCCCTGAAAAGCTCTGGTCAGATGCGTTCACCTTTATGGGCATCTTTACCCTCACAGGCGCCATCATTCTGGGTTTTGGCGGTCTGCGCGGCGCACACAATCTCATCTTCGAACATCGCAAGAAATAGCGACAAAAAACCGGCTCTTCCGAGCCGGTTTGCTTTTTTACGTGGTTAGGGTTTACTTGGCTTTGCCCTGATTGGCAACCGCCTCAGCAGCCTTTTTGATCTCATCCGCGTCGCCCAGATAGTAGTGACGAATCGGTTTCAACTGGTCATCCAATTCATACACCAGCGGCACGCCGGTAGGAATGTTCAGTTCCACGATCTCATCGTCTGAGACGTTATCCAGATATTTGACCAGCGAACGCAGGCTATTGCCATGAGCCACGATCAACACGCGCTGACCGGACTGGATCGCCGGGGCAACTGTCTCATGCCAGAACGGCAAAAAGCGGGCCACGGTATCCTTCAAACACTCCGTAACGGGTAATTCATCCGCCGTGAGGTCATGATAGCGACGATCATGGCCTGGGAAACGCTCATCTTCTTTGGTCAGGGCCGGGGGCTGTACATCATAGCTGCGCCGCCAGATGTGCACCTGCTCATCCCCATACTTCTTGGCCGTCTCAGCCTTGTTCAGGCCTTGCAGCGCGCCATAATGGCGTTCATTCAAGCGCCACGATTTCACCATCGGGATCCACAGCAAATCCATTTCATCCAGTGCCAGGAACATGGTACGGATCGCGCGTTTGAGAACAGAAGTATAGGTAATGTCGAATTCAAAACCAGCTTCTTTCATCAGACGGCCAGCTTTTTGGGCTTCGGCCTTTCCCTTTTCAGAAAGATCGACGTCCGTCCAACCGGTGAAACGATTTTCTTTATTCCAATCACTTTCGCCATGTCGCAGCAGAACCAGTTTATACATGGGCAAACTCCTTACCGCTTGATATTTTACAAGAGTAGCGCAAGAGAATCTCTTGCGCTACTTCTCACTTACTGAATTATATACCGTTCTAACGAATCGCGACCGGGTTATCCGGGTTGTCGGACGGATCGAAGATATGGAAGTTATCCATATTGAAGAGCATGTTCACCTTTTCGCCGATCTTGTAGCGGCTGCGAGGATCAACACGAGCAACGAAGTTGTTGCCGCCGTTCATCAGGTAAACATAGATTTCATTGCCCATCAACTCGGTCACATCCACTGTGGCTTCGACAGTCTCTCCATGAATGTTGGCGGGGGCGAAATCCGGGTTGTGGATATCATCCGGGCGGATACCGAAGATCACATCGTGGCCTACCAGATTAGCGTAGGTGCCCGTGTATTCTTTCGGCAGCTTGACGGTCATCGTGCCATTATCGACATACAGATTCTCACCGGATTTGGTGACCTTCATGGGGAAGAAGTTCATTGCCGGGGAACCAATGAAACCAGCTACGAACATATTGGCGGGTTTATCATACAGGTTCTGCGGAGTATCCAGTTGCTGCAAAACACCTTTGTTCATGACTGCGATACGGGTAGCCATGGTCATGGCTTCGGTCTGATCGTGGGTCACGTAAATGAAAGTGGTCTGCAGACGATTATGAATCTTGCTGATTTCAGCACGGGTTTGCACGCGCAGTTTGGCATCCAGGTTGGAAAGAGGCTCATCGAAGAGGAATACTTTTGGCTCGCGAACAATGGCGCGACCTACAGCCACACGCTGACGCTGACCACCTGAAAGTTCACGTGGTTTGCGTTTGAGTAAGGCTTCGATGCCCAACATCTGGGCAGCTTCTTCGACGCGTTTCTGGATTTGCGCCTTTGGAATATGACGTAATTTCAGGCCGAAGGCCATATTATCGAAAACGGTCATGTGCGGATACAAAGCGTAAGATTGGAATACCATAGCAATATCGCGATCTTTCGGAGCGACATCATTCACAATGCGGTCGCCAATGATCACGTTACCACTACTCACCTCTTCCAAACCTGCCAGGCAGCGCAGTGCGGTGGTTTTACCGCAGCCAGAAGGACCAACCAACACCAAGAACTCTTTATCCTCGATCTTGATGTTGAGATCATTGATTGCAGTAAAATCGTTGAATTTCTTTACAACATGTTCATATGTTACACCAGCCATTAATTCCTCCTTCCGGAACGAGTATAGTGAACTCATTATAAGTCAGAATGAATTATTTTTACAAGTCAATGGCGGTCATCTTTCTGCCATAAAACGGCCATTTTTCTCTGGAGAATTGGTTTCTGAGACAATCTATGATAGAATATTTGTGCCATCAGCGGAGGAAAATATGCCCGAAGTACCCGAGATTGCTTCCCGTTGTGCTGAGATGAACCAGGCCTTGCCCGGGAAATACATCCGTGCGCTCGAAATCAAACAGCCGAAATGTTTGAATATTCCTGTGGAACTGTTCCAGACGCGCATCGCTGGAGCAATGATCGAAACGGTCTCCTATCATGGCAAATGGTTGCTCATCTGCACTTCTCGGGGCTGGATCTTGCTCAATTTGGGCATGGGCGGCGAAATTCTGCTCACCAATCGTCAGAATTTGCCGTCAAAATTTCGTGCCATCATTGATTTTTCCGATGACTCCGCACTGGTCATTAATTTTTGGTGGTTTGGGTACCTCCATTACGCCGAAATGGATGCCCTCGCTCAGCATGAGATGACCGCCAAGTTAGGCCCAAATATTTTGGACCTGTCTGAAGAGGCCTTTTCTGAACGTTTTCGTCAGCAAAAAGGCAAGGTCAAAGCCGTTCTGCTTGATCAAACCCGGTTTGCCGGCATTGGGAATGCCTACATCCATGACATTCTCTTCCTGGCTCACCTGCACCCGCTGCGGCCAATAGCTTCGCTCTCTTCAGAAGAAATCCACCAGCTTTATCAGGCCACTCGCTCTGGATTGTTACCTGCGTTGGCCAAAGGAGGAGCATTCTATGAAACAGATCTCTTTGGGAACAAAGGCCGATTTTTAGCCGAGGATGTTTTGATCGGTTATCGTGAAGGGCAGCCCTGCCCGCAATGTCAGACGCCAATCATCAAGATCAAAACTGGCAGCACCAGCAGTTTCATCTGTCCGCACTGTCAGTCTGACACCGTCTGACCATCGTCCTTGTGATACACAATTGAAGAGAGGTTACCTTGAACAGTAAGCTCACTGACGAGCTGGATCTGAAGCAGACCATCTCGCCTGATCGCCTGAAAGGGCTGTGGCGCTTAATGGCCGGCTTTCGTGGAGTCTATCTTGGCGCCCTGGCGGCTGTCGGTCTGGCCACAACCGCCAAGACGCTCACTTATTTTCTGCTGCGCTATTTCGTCGATAGTTACCTGCTCGAAGCAGTTCATACCTATTCCCTGCCCCTGATTGCAGCCGGCTTCCTTCTGCTGGCTGCGGGTGAAGGTGGTTTTACTTTCCTCAGCGGCGCTCTGGCAGCCCGGACTTCCGAGGGCATTACCCGGCGTCTGCGCAACTATCTTTATGACCACATCCAGCACCTGACCTTTACTTACCATTCCAAGATGCAGACTGGCGAGTTAATCGAGCGCAGTACTTCCGATGTGGATGCAGTGCGCCGCTTCTTCGCCGATCAGGCGATCAGTATTGGCCGTATCTTTCTGCAGTTCACCATTAACTTTGCCGTGCTCTTGAATTTAAACTGGCGTCTGGCCCTCTACTCTGTTGTCGTGGTTCCGCTGGTACTGCTGGTATCCATGTGGCTCTTCAAAAAGGTTTCGAAAGCCTACGAAGCCTATCAGGAGCAGGAAGCCGTGCTTTCCACCACCCTGCAGGAAAACCTGGCTGGTGTACGTGTGGTTAAGGCCTTTTCGCGCCAGGATTACGAGATGGGCAAATTCGAAAAGGATAACTGGGAAAAATTCCTGCGCGGCAAGAAATTGCTGACCATGAACTCGCTCTTCTGGCCGGCTTCGGATATCCTGTGCGGGCTGCAAATGCTGGCCGGCTATTTGATCGGTGCGCTCATGGCAATCAACGGCGAGATCAGCCTGGGCACCTACCTGGCTTATGCCGGGCTGGTCGTGTACATCATTTACCCTCTCCGCAACCTGGGCCGCCTGATTGTGCAGACGTCCAGCGGTCTGGTTTCGTATTCGCGCGTGATGGACATCATCAAAGAGGACCGCGAACCACTGCAGCAAGGGGATTTCCTGCCCAAAGCGGCTCCACAGGGCAAACTGGAATTCGCTCAGGTGGGGTTCGAGTATGAGGCAGGTTCCGCCGCGTTGAAAGACATCAGTTTTACCGTTCAACCCGGCGAGGTGATCGCCCTGTTAGGCTCGACCGGCTCCGGCAAGACCAGTCTGGTCAACCTGCTGCCGCGCTTCTATGAGTACACCTCCGGGCACATCTACCTGGATGGCACTGAACTGAATCGTTACCCGCGTCAATATCTGCGTCAAAACATCGGCATCGTGGAACAGGAGCCTTTCCTGTTTTCACGTACCATCCGTGAAAACATCGCCTACGGCGTCAATCGTGAAGTCAGTGATGCTGAGATCGAAGCTGCTGCCCGCGCTGCGGCAATCCATGACGTGATCGTCTCTTTCCCTGAAGGGTATCAAACTCTGGTGGGCGAAAAAGGGGTCACCCTCTCGGGTGGGCAGAAACAACGCGTCACCATTGCCCGTACCATCCTGAAGAACCCGCGCATCCTCATCCTCGACGATTCCACTTCGGCGGTGGATACCGAGACCGAGGCAGAAATTCGTGAAGCGCTGCAGAAACTCATGGAAAATCGCACGACTTTTATCATCGCTCACCGCATCCAATCCATCACCAATGCCGACCAGATCATCGTGCTCGATCAAGGCAGCATCATCCAGCATGGAACTCACGCCGAACTGATGGCCCAGGCGGGCATGTATCAGCAAATCTACAGCATCCAGACACGCATCGAAGATGAGTTAGAGAAGGAGATTTCAGGTGTCTGATCAATATTTCGAAGAAGAAGAATTTCAATCCCATTTCGACGGACGAACTTTCCGGCGTATTCTGGGGTTAACGGTACCGCACCTCAAATGGGTGATCGGCTTCCTCATCACCATCGCAGTGGTGGCCATGATGGATTCGATCTTCACTTATCTCAGTAAATTGATGATCGATCAGGGTATTGTTGCCAAGAATGCCCCTTACCTGGTGCATATCGTCATCCTCTACGCTTCGCTGGTCATCGTTCAGGCCATCGGTGTCTTTTCATTCATCTACCTGGCCGGGATTCTGGGTGAGCGCATCCGCTATGACCTGCGCAAAAGCATGTTCAACCACCTGCAGGCCTTGTCGCTGAATTACTACAGCAAGACACCGGTTGGCTGGATCATGGCCCGCGTCACTTCAGACTCAGAACGAGTGGCCGATCTGGTCACCTGGGGAGCCGTTGATTCCACCTGGGGCATAATGAGCATCTTTACCTCGATGATCTTCATGTTCACCATCAACTGGAAACTGGCCCTGATCGTGCTGGTGCTGCTGCCGATCCTGTTTGTGATCGCCGTCGAATTCCGCAAACGCATCCTGTCAGAATACCGCCGGGTGCGCAAAATGAACTCCAAGATCGTCGGCTCGTTCAACGAGAACATTACCGGCGTACGCGTCATCAAAGCTCTGGGTCGTGAAAAGACCAATCTGGCCGAATTCAAGACCATCACTGATGGAATGTACCAGTCTTCTTATCGGGCTGCCTGGTGGAGTGCGCTTTTCCTGCCCACCGTGCAGATCGTTTCAGCAATGGCCGTTGGGGCCACCGTCTGGTACGGCGGTTTTCAAGCACAAATGGGTTCGATGACCATCGGTGACATTCAGGCCTTCGTCTCGTACATCACCTTCATGATGTGGCCGATTCAAGACTTGGCGCGGGTGTTCTCCGAGATTCAACTGGCGATTGCGTCTGCCGAGCGAATGTTCTCCCTGATCGACTCACAGCCAGCCGTGGCTGACCGCCCCAACGCTTTTGATCCCGGCACCATCCGCGGGGATATTTCTTTCCAGCACGTCAACTTCGCTTACGAAGATGATGAGCCGGTCCTCACAGATTTCTCTCTTGAGGTCAAACGCGGAGAGACCATTGCTCTGGTGGGCCCCACTGGCGGCGGCAAATCGACCATCGTCAACCTGCTCTGCCGCTTCTACGAGCCAGTCTCGGGCAAGATCACCATCGGTGGCCACGATTACCTGGAGTATTCGCTGCAGGCCATCCAATCGCGAATCGGCGTCGTTTTGCAGACCCCACACCTCTTTTCCGGGTCAATCCGCGAAAATATCCGCTACGGGCGCCTCGGCGCCACAGATGCCGAGATCGAGGAAGCTACCCGATTGGTGGGTGCCTACGACTTCATCATGCGCTTCCCGAACCAGTTCGAAGAAGAGGTCGGCGAAGGCGGCAACCTGCTTTCGGTAGGTCAGAAGCAGTTGATCAGTCTGGCCCGTGCCATTCTGGCTGACCCCGAGATCTTTGTAATGGACGAAGCCACCAGCAGCGTGGATACCCTGACCGAAGCCCTGATCCAGAAAGGCATGGAGCCCCTGCTCAAGCGCTGTACCAGCTTCATCATCGCTCACCGCCTCTCGACCATCCGCAAAGCAGACCGCATTCTGGTCATCGAAAACGGGCACATCGCTGAGATCGGTACTCACGCCGAGTTGCTCAAACAGCGCGGAAAATACTTCAAGCTGTACACCCAGCAATTCCGCGAACAGATGGAAGTCACTTACAATCCTTTTGGTTCTGAAAACGCTTCGGCTTCACAGCCAGGTTGATTTTTCTGACCCATGACAAAAAAACTCCAGTTCAATTATGAACTGGAGTTTTTTCTATGAAAGAGATTATTGCGGCTTGCTTTCGGATTCGATCTCGTGCATTTCGCCGGTGGCGCTAAAAATGGTCCGCTCACAAATGTTGGTCACCCGGTCGGCTACCCGTTCCAGGTTATGAGCCACCCACAACAGCCAGTTAGCCCGCTGAATCGATTTCGGGTCCTGGATGATGAGCACCATCAACTCACGATAGATCTGATCGTACAGTGCATCGATTTCGTCATCCTGCTGCGGAATACGCCGGGCTTCCTCGACATCCTCGTTGATAAAAGCGGTTAAGGCCCGGTGCAGCATGTCGGTCCCCTTCACGGCCATGCGGGGAATATCTACCAGCGGCTTCAGCAAAGGTTCGTTGTTCATGCGGATATTGATCGTGGCAATCCCTTTGGCATAATCGCCCATGCGCTCCAGCTCGCCTGAAATTTCCAGGATCGAGGCCAGCAGGCGCAGATCGTGAGCCATCGGCTGCTGTGTAGCAATGGCAATCATGACTTTCTCTTCGATGGCGTAACGTTTTTTGTTGACTTCCTGATCGGTAGCAATAATCTTGTTCGACAGATCGATATCCCGTTTCTTCAAAGCGTCCACTGAGCCCAGAATTTGCTGTTCGACCATGCTGCCCAGATAGAGCAGCTCATCACGCAGTTCCTGCAACTCAATTTCGAGGGTCCGCCTTACGGACTGGTGTTGTTCTTGAGACTCGTTTTCCATAATTTCTCTCCAATCGGATTAGCCGAAGCGTCCAGTTACATAATCTTCGGTACGCTTATCCTGAGGACGCGTGAAGATAATGTTGGTTGAATTATACTCAATCAGCCGCCCAGAGCGAGCCTCATCGATCATCATCATGGCCGTATAATCTGAAACACGCGCAGCCTGCTGCATATTGTGGGTCACAATGATGATAGTGTAATCCTTGGCCAGGTCGTGCATCAGCTCTTCGATGCGCAGGGTGGAAATTGGGTCCAGCGCCGAGGCCGGTTCATCCATCAGAATGACTTCCGGCTGCACCGCCAGAGCGCGTGCAATGCACAAGCGCTGCTGCTGCCCGCCCGAGAGTGACATACCCGATTGATGCAGTTTATCCTTCACCTCATCCCAGAGTGCTGCCTGGCGCAAACTGCTCTCGACGATCCCATCCAGAATGCCGCGCTGATGAACGCCATAAAGCTTGGGTCCATAGGTGACATTATCGTAGATGCTCTTGGGGAACGGATTGGGCCGCTGAAATACCATGCCAATGCGCCGACGCACGTCTACCACATCGATTTTCTTCCCATAGATATTATCGCCATCCAGGTTGATCTCTCCCTCAATACGCGCGCTGGGGGTCAGATCATTCATCCGATTGAAAGAGCGCAGCAGGGTCGATTTACCGCAGCCCGAAGGGCCAATGATAGCGGTGATTTTCTTCTCGCGGATTTCCATGTTGATATCGGTGAGCGCGCGAAACTTGCCATAAAAGACGGAAAGTTGACTGGCACTCATTTTGATTGCTGCGGTTTCCGCCACCATCTCTTCTTCATTTTCTTTAACAGCGATGTTCATGACCATAACTATCCTCGTAGTTTCTTTTTGCGCACTTCGATCCAGACGCGCGCTAAAATGTTGGTCGCTAAAACCAGGATCATCAATACCAGAGCCACTGCCCAAGCCTGATCAACCCGTTCCGGATAAGGCTGCTGTGCATATTTCCACAGGGTCAACGGCAGGGAATCGATCGGCGAATCAAAAATTCTGCCCAGAATTGCAAAGAAGCTCTGATGATTCTGGATGCCGCTGGTAATGATCATTTTCAAGTCAAACCGTTCATTGCCCAAAGTAGTAAACAGCAAGGGGGCAGTTTCACCGGCAGCACGGGCAATTGCCAGCAATACACCGGTAATTACGCCATTCATGGCTGCGGGCAGCAGCACACTCAGCGAGGTCTTCCACTCTGACGCCCCCAGTGCCAGCGAGCCTTCGCGCATGGAAGAAGGCACCAGCTTCAGCATCTCTTCTGTCGTGCGGATGATCGTGGGTACCATCAAGATGGCCAACGCCACACTTCCTGCCAGTGCAGAGTAATGGCCCTGTGGCCGCACGATCAAAGTGTATCCAAACAGGCCCACTACGATGGAAGGCACCCCCGAAAGCACATCTGTGCTGAAACGCAGCAGCGTTCCCAATACAGTATTGGGGTTGCGCGCCGCGTAAAAAGCTGCCATTACCCCCGGTACAAAAGCAATCACGGTTGCCATTAAGGTCACGATAATGGTGCCTTCAATGGCATGTAAGACTCCGCCGCCTTCCATCCCCATAGGCTTGGGGAGTTGCGTGAAGAAGTCGAGATTGATCGATTTTCCCCCTTTGTAAATCACGTAACCAATAATCCAGAACAAAGGAACCAAAGCCAGCAAGGTCAGCGCACCGGTCAAAGACAGCATAAAAACGTTGGCAGCTTTGCGCCGTTGCGTGCGGGTGCGCACCCCTTCCTGCAGTATTTCAGTGTAATTAGGAATCATGATCGGGCCTCCTGCGGGTTTCTGCGGGTAACGCTCCACACCAGCAAGCGTGCGATCATGTTCAAGATCAAGGTCATGGCAAACAGTACAAACCCAATTTCAATCAAAGAAGAAGTATGCAAACTGGATACTGCTTCAGCAAACTCGTTGGCAATAATACTGGCCATGGTATAACCCGGGCGCAAAATGGAGATCGTTCCCTCGATGCTGTTGCCAATGACCATCGTAACCGCCATGGTTTCGCCCAAAGCGCGTCCCAGCCCCAGGATCACAGCTCCCAGGATGCCCGAATTGCCATAGGGAAGCAGAATTTGCCAGATGCTTTCCCATTGGGTCGAGCCGAGTGCCAGCGAAGCTTCTCGCTGTGAATCGGGGATTGCCTGCAGCACATCCCGGCTCACCGCCGCAATGGTAGGGATAATCATGATCGCCAGTATCAGACTGGCTGCCAGCCGTGAGGCTCCGCTTTGTGGAATTGGGCCAGCAAAGAAAACTCCAATCCCTGGCAGGTGCGAAAACGCATCGTACAACGCCGTTCCAATGGGGGTAACCACCGACGGCAGAAAAATGAAAATGCCCCACAGGCCATAAACCACCGAAGGGATGGCAGCCAGCAATTCGACCAGCCAGTTGAGCGGGGTCCGTAGCCAGTTTGGGCAAAGTTCAGACAGAAAAATGGCTATTCCCAGGCTGATGGGTAAAGCGATGAGCAGCGCCACCAGAGCGGTGATCAGGGTGCCATAGATAAAGGGCCAGGCTTGGAATTCATTGCTGACCGGGTTCCAGGTAGGATCCTGGGTAGGGATCAAGAAGTTCCAGGAGAAAACGTTGCGTGATTCGGCTGAATCTTTCCATAATAAAAAGCCAATTGCCAGCATCAAAAAAATGATCAGTGCTGACATAAGAATGATCAGGCTATTCCAGGGCCGATCACCATGATTCAAAATGGAACCAAACTTCTTTTTCCAGGAATTTTCAGTATTCGTTGGTTTTTTCATTGCGTCCCATATTTGACGAATTCTGGAGGTACTGCTTGCGTACCTCCAGAATCAGAGGATTTAGATTTCGAAGACTACTTGACGGGCTGGCCGTTGCAGGTCACTTCGCCGAGTTTGGCGAGAACCTGATCGCGGACGGCTGCCGGCAAAACGGAGTAGCCCAGGTCAGCGGCCACTTTAGCGGCACCAGAATCGGTCAGAGTCCAGTTCACGTACTCAACAATCTTCTGAGCTTTGACACAATCGGTCATCGAGGTAGTGTGCAGGATCAGGTAGGTGTAACCCGTGATCGGCCAGGAACCTTCCCCTTCACCGTCAACAATGGTGGCATTCAGTTTCGCATCGAAAGCGTTGGCGAAATCAGCCATGTCAGACTCAACCGAGGCAGCGTTGGCAACCACAGTCTTGCCGGCTTTGTTGATGAGGGAAGCCATGGACATACTGTTGGAGATCGCGTAGGAAAGCTCGACGTAACCAATGCTGTTCTTGGTGTTGATGACTGCAGCGGCTACGCCCTGATTGCCTTTACCACCGATGCCGTTGCCGGCTTTATCGACAGGCCATTCCACGGAAGAAGCACCACCAGCAGTCCAATCGGTGCTGAAAGAGGTCAAAGCCTTGGTAAAGATCTCGGTCGTGCCAGAGCCATCGGAACGATGTACGGCAGTGATGGCAGCATCGGGCAGATAACCATCCAGACCAGGATTCAGAGCCACAATCGCGGGATCATTCCATTTGGTGATCTTGGCATTGTAGATGTCAACAAGGGTCTGACGATCGAGTACGAGAGCGGGAGCCTTGGTATCAGCGGGGAAATCTTTGGCCCAGGAGATGTTGTACACAGGGACCACAGCGCCGGCCAGCATGGGGTACATCTGCAGGTCTTTGCCCTGGGTGTACTGGTCATCGTTCAGCAATGAATCAGAGCCAGCGAAATCGAGGGTGTTATCGATGATGCCAGATTTACCAGCACCGGAGCCCAAACCCTGATAGTTGATCACAACAGACGGATCGACATACTGATAAGCATAGGTCCACTGGGTGTAAACGGGCAATGGGAAGGTAGCGCCACCGGCATTGATCTGAACAGATCCGGGGGCCAGGGTCGCGGTAGCTTCAACGGTGGGGGCGGCTGCTTCAGTAGTAGCAACTTCAGCAGTGGCTGTCGGCGTGGCAGCCTGACCGCAAGCACTCAAAGCGAATGCAGCGACCAAAAGGGCGAACAATGAAACCATCAAACTCTTACGCATATTTTCTCCTTAATTTTTAGATCGATACAAGGATATCAGCCCGGTTTTAATGGGCTGGGAACAACAAGTTAACGTTTTGTTAAAGTTGGCTTCTTTTCTGGCGAATATCGATTGCAAAAACGAAAACGGTCAAAACCATCACCACGAAGAACACAATTGTTGAATACATTTTTTCCTCTCCTCGAATCAAACAATTAACTATGTACAGCATACCCATCCATTTTTAAGAGGTGCCGAACAGGTGATTAACTTTTGGTTAAAGAAAAAGACCGCTCTTCAGCGGTCTTGGAATGAAAAGCCATTTCAATCAGGGTTTGCGGGCCCAATGGCAGGCCATGGTGCCGAACATAAAGCGTCTGAAGCCAACATCCTCCCATCCAGCAGCGCGCAGACGTTCGGCCAGTTCTTCAGCCGTCAGAAATTTTTCAGTGGAATTGGGCAAATACTGATATGCCTCACGAACCCCCGAGATCAACCCACCCAGCAAGGGAATAACCAAGTGCATGTGCAGCCAGATGAATGGCGACAGCAAATTGCGCCCGGGTTGTGTCGTCTCCAGGATGACCACACGTCCACCCGGTTTGAGCACACGCAGTTGCTCGCGGATCGCTCCTTCTAGATCCCCTACATTACGCATGAGATAACCTGAAACAACGCCGTCGAAGCATTCCCCCGGAAAAGGTGTTTGCAATGCGTCAGCGGTTACGAAAGGCAATGCGCCTTTTTGTGCTTTACCCACCGCCATCATCTGCCAGGTAAAATCCGCCGCCGCCACCTGTGCGGAGGGAGTGACCCGCAGTACTTCACGCGCCAGATCGCCGGTGCCGCAGCCCAAATCGAGCACCCGCTCGCCCGGCAGCACCGCCAATTTTTGGATAGCAAAACGGCGCCAGCGCACATCCTGCCCACCAGTCATCAACCGGTTCATCAGGTCATAGTGCTCGGCAATTTGGGCAAACAGGCCATTCACGTAACGCGCCCGTTCTGCGCCTCTCGACATTTCTTTGGTCATGTCTGCATTATAATTGCCTCAACGGAAAACAGGAACCATCCATGACAACTTCAAAAGATACTGCTCTTCGCCCGGTGAAAATCTGGTGGCTGGCCATCCGCCCGCGTACCCTGCCTGCTGCTATTTCAGGCGTGCTGGTCGGCACCGCCCTGGCCATTCAAGATCATGCCTTCCGCCTGCCGCAATTTCTGGCCGCTTTGTTCATTGCCTTGCTGCTGCAAATCGGCAGCAATCTGGCCAATGATGTCTTCGACTTCGAACGCGGTGCGGATGCCGGCACCCGGCAGGGGCCACTGCGTGTCACCCAATCAGGGCTGCTGCCCCCAAAGCAGGTAAAAATTGGCATGGGCATTACCTTTGCCTTGGCTGCCTTGCTCGGGCTCTTTCTGGCCATCACCGTGAGCTGGTGGGTCGTCCCTGTTGGTGTAGCGGCTATTTTGGCAGCGGTAGCTTACACCGGCGGTCCTTTCCCGCTGGGGTATCACGGGTTGGGCGAGATATTCGTGCTCCTCTTCTTTGGCTTTGCCTCAGTTGTCGGCACTGATTACGTCCTGACCAGCCACATTACCGCGGCGGCCTGGGGAATGTCGCTGCCCATCGGCCTCATCATCGTCGGTATTCTGGTCGTCAACAATTACCGTGACCTCGCTGATGACCGTCTCTCGGGTAAACATACACTGTCCGCCCTCTTCGGTGCACGTTTCTCGCGCGTAGAATACGTTGTCTGCATTCTGCTGCCCTACCTGCTGATCCCAATTTACGCCACGGCCGGGATGATCTCCTGGTGGGCCCTGCTCACCTGGGTCAGTCTGCCTTCTGCCATCCAGATGATTCGCATGATCTATACGCAATCGGGGACGCGGTTGAACCTGCTGCTCGCCAATACCGGCAAACTGGCGCTGATCTTCAGCCTGCTGTTCCTCTTGCCGGCGTTACTTCAACTGTTCTAAACAGAAAGCGGAGCGGATGCATTCTCCTCTGCCACGAAAAACCCTGATCCTGCTGCTGGCAGCCCTGCTCTTTGCAAGCACGCTGGGGTGGTTCATTTACTATGGCCCCTGCGGTACTGCCCGCGTCAATCGGGCGGTCACCGAACTGACCGCACTGCTCACTCGCTGGGACGACCTTAATACCAATGCCGACGGCACCAGCCGTGGCGCGCTGGCATCCGTGCTGGCACAGATGAACGAGGTGATTGCTGAAGTACGCGCACTTTCCGTGCCCATGTGCCTGCAGGCTCCCCGTTCTGCTCTGGCTGACGGAATGGCAACCAACGTGGCAGCCTATCAGGCCTTCCAGACCGGTCAATCTGATGATCAAATCCAGGCCCTCTTCACCGCCTCCAATACAGCCACTCAGGCTGCGTTGACTCAGATTCAGATCGCTGCCCGCATTGCCCCCTTCTTCCTCAGCCATTTCCCCACCCCTTCTCCTGCTGCAAGTACTACGGTGTCTCCCTGAGGGATGCCCCATTTGGTATAATGGGCCTATCAGGCAGGGAAAACCTCCATTGTTTTTTCACCACAATTAATTAACCGGATGATTTCATGAAGAACTTCCTCAAAAAATTCCAGCCCGTTTGGGTATTCCTTTATTTTTGTGCCGCGACTGTTTTCATGACCTACCCGCTGGCCTTTCACCTCACTGATTCCGTTCTGGGCGGGATGGGCGATAACATCTACTTTGTCTGGCTTATCCGCTGGTATCAGAAAGTTTTCCTCGAAGGTCAGGGGCACCCCTTCTTCAACCCCTGGATGAACTATCCGCAGGGCTGGAACCTCTCCACCACTGATACCACCCTTTCTTCGGCTCTGCCGGGGGTGCCCTTCAGCGTGCTGTGGGGACCCATTGCCGGCTATAACATCGCCATGTTCATTACCTTTGTGCTGGCCGGCTTCTTCATGTACCTGTGGATTCGCCATCTGACCCACTCTGAAGCGGCCGCTCTTCTCGCCGGTACGATCTACACCTTTTCACCCAACCATATTGCTCATTTTTTCGCCGGCCACCTCAACCTGAGTGGAATCGAATGGTTCCCGCTCTTCTTCTGGGGGCTTTACGAACTGCTCAAGATCGGCCGTCGCTTCGACTGGCGCTACATTCTGCTCACCGGTCTGGCGCTGGGTGCCATTGCTTTCACCTCAATGTACTACCTGTATATGACCCTGCTCTTCTCAGGCGTGCTGGTGCTGGCTTATCTGATCTTCACCCGCTTTGCCGCGTTCAAAAACAAATATTTCTGGTTCAATCTGATCCTGGCTGGTTTACTCAGCGTGCCCTTCCTCTACTATTCGCTGCGGCCGTTTGTAACCCTCTCTGGAGCTGGTGGCATCGCCAGCCGCTCCATGGAATACGCCGCTATGTATTCAGCCAGCCCTACTGATTTCTTCTTGCCCTCGTCGGATCATTTTCTCTTCGGCGGGCTGCTTAGCCGGTATTTCGACCGTTCACTGTGGAATGAGACTTCGCTCTACATCGGGCTGGTTGGGTTGATCTTCATGATCGTTGCTCTGGTGCGCAATCGTCGTTCTGAACACCGCTGGCTGATCTGGTCCGGGTTCGTGGTGATCATCGTCTCCTTTATCCTTGCTCTGGGCATCAACCTGCACTGGAATAACCAGAACGTCGTCTGGCAGATACCTGCCTTCCTGCAGCCGCTCTTCCACAAAACCGAGACACTGATTTATCTGCCCTCCGCCTGGCTTTTCAATCATTTGCCTTTTTACAACAAGATGCGCGCCCTGGCCCGCTTTGGGCTTTTTGCCCTCATTTTCATCCCCATTCTGGCCGCGATTGGATTCGACAGCGTGCGCCAGCAACTCTCGGCTCGTCGGGCAGCGTTATTCAGCGTCGCCGTCTTCCTCTTTGCCTTTTTTGAATTCTATCCGGGCACTTATGCCGCTTATCTTTATCAGCCGCAGCCGCGCCCCGTGGATCTGTGGCTGGGGCAGCAGCCCGGTGAAGGTGCCGTCGTTGACATGCCTTTCGGCAACTCCGCCAATCAAGGGGAACTGTATTACACCCTTTTCTACAACAAACCTTTCCTGGGCGGCTTCTTCAACGCCAACAAACCGGAACAATGGAGTTATGCCGAGCCGATCATGGCCGGCTTCCCCGATGAACACTCCATCGAGCTGCTCAAGCGCTATAAAGTCGAGTACGTCGTCATTGACATAACCCAGTACTCCCATAACCCCAATTTCGAAGCTACCCTGCAAAGCTACGGGCTGGTCAAGCTGACCCAGCAAGAGAACGAAGCTGTTTACACGTTCGAGAAACGATAGCTGTCTGCGTTCTCCCTGATCACCTGCACTGTCTCTGGCGTTTGCCAGAAAGGGATGCGAATTATTCAGTCAGATGGAAAGTATTAAAAGCAAAATTTGGCCAAAATTGGCCCGGGAGGAGAACGCGATGCCTCTCGGCAAATTCACCGCGAAGCTGCCATCTGGCAGCATCGTTTTTGAGAACATACCCTCACTGATCAAATGGATTTAGAAACTCAACTGGACTACATCCACTTCAACCCCATCAAACACGGCTATGTTACTTATGCTGCAGATTTACCGTGGTCCAGTTTTGCCCGATACGTCGAGGAGGGAATTTATGCCAGCGATTGGGATGGAGAAACCGAAGGCCGTCTGCAAATGATCAATTGGGAATAGGCCCTAAGACCCAACCTACTAGACTATTTCCTTTTTCTACTAATTTTTTTGCATTGATGGACAACTCTTTTAGGGTAAGTATTTTTTCGACTCATCCATCCGCTTATTGTCATTCCAAAAAAGACGATTAAAAGTCCTATCATGAATGCATTGGGAATAGATTTATCGAAATAACTCATAATTAAATACAGTCCAAAAACAGCAAACAATAATGTTGCGAACATCAAAATAGTCGATATTCTCTCAGAAATTAGTAACCTTTTCCGCCTTCTTTGAAATGACCCTTCAATAACATTTGATAGAAAGCCATAATATACATTTATTGGCAAAATAAGTGAAAAAAGATACAACGCTAGCTTAAGGTCTGAATCCAATGTATCCAGTTGCAAGCAGGTAATAATCACTGAAAATGAAACAGCCATCAATCCTAAATGAACATTTGTGTTTAAGCTCTGTTGAAAATCTTTATGCTCTTGCATAATTCCCTCTTATTAGATTCATAATAAAACTTAACAAGAAAAACCTGGCGTGACCAGGTTTAAAAGAATAGTGGCGAGGGTGGGATTTGAACCCACAACCAATGGCTTATGAGTCCACTGCTCCACCATTGAGCTACCTCGCCAACGACTGCAAATTCTACCTGAACCCCCCCCATTTGTCAACGAAAAAGGGCACGAAAAAGGGCATTTTTACGAAAAAGCCAGCCCTTTTTCTTTAATCGAGACGTACCGGGCGTTGCCGATGACGATGTGATCGAGCAATTCGATATCGAGCAGTTTGCCGGCCTGAATCACGGAACGCGTCAGCGCAATGTCCTCCGGGCTGGGCGTTGGGTCCCCGCTGGGATGGTTGTGGGCCAAGATGATCGAAGCCGCGTTCTTCTGGATCGCGCTACGGAAGAGTTCGCCCACCCGCACCAGCGACAGGTTAAGCGAGCCTTTATACACCGTCTCTTTACTCAGCAGGCGATTGCGTGTGTCGAGGTTGAGCACCACCAGGTTCTCCTGCGGCAGGCCCTGCATCTCGAGCTGCAAAAGCTGCGCTGCTTCTGCCGGTGAACTGATCGCCCCACGTTCTTCAAGCTGCTCACGCACCAGGCGCGAGCCCAACTCGATGGCCGCCTTGATCTGAGCCGCCTTGGCCGGCCCCAATCCATGAATGCTGCACATCTCGCTGACACTGGCACGCTGGATGCCGCTCAATCCGCCCAGTTCGTCGAGAATGCGCTGTGCCAGCTGCACCGAGTTTTCACCGGGCAGCCCCACGCGCAGTAAAATCGCCAGCAATTCCGCTTTGCTGAGCGCCGCCGCACCGGCCTCGGCCAGCCGTTCGCGGGGGCGTTCATCCTCGGCCAGGTCGGTGATGCGAAAGCTGCCGGCAGTTTCTCGCGTGCGCAGAGTTCCTGAAGAAGAATGAGGGGAATTTCGATAATCGCGATGAGAGCGGTTCTTACTACCATTATTTGTCTTCATCACTAATAGTTATTCCCAATTTCGCCATCTTCTTGTAACCTCACAATCCTTAAAATCACTGATTTCTATCCGCTCTCATCCTTCGTTAATATTCCATCCATGCTATAATTTTGGGGTGGAGAACGCTATGAATCTTGATCCGGCTTTCCTGAAACAGCTTTCCATGATCGCCACCGGGTTCGCCGCTGCTTTCGTGGCTGCCCTCTGGCTGGCGCTTATCTTCTGGACCTTCCGCGATATTCGCAAGCGCAGCCGCGATCCTTTCATGCGCATCCTGGCCGTAATCGTGGTTGCACTTCTCTTCCTGCCCGGCATTCTGGTTTATCTGGTGCTGCGTCCGCCCGAAACCCTCGAAGAGGAATATCAGCACTCGCTCGAAGAAGAAGCGCTGCTCCAATCCATCGATGAAGTTGCGGTCTGTCCTGGCTGCAATCGCCGTGTACAGAAAGATTGGGTCGCCTGCCCCAACTGCCACATGCGTCTGAAGAAAACCTGTACTCACTGCGGCAAGAGCATTGAACTCCCCTGGAATCTCTGCCCCTACTGCGGAACGCCTGTACCGGGTGCCCGCATCGAGGTCAACGAAACTGATGCGCACGACTCGTTCTCCTTCGGTGACGAAGAAGACCCACACTCTTAACGGGATAGATACGCTTAATGAATTCACTTGCCAAAATTGAGCCGGTTGATTATTTATTGATCGGACATGTAACTCAAGATGTTACCCCCACCGGCTTTGTTTTGGGGGGCACTGTGTCTTATGCCGGGTTGACGGCCCGGGCGTTCGGCAAAAAGGTCGGCATTGTTACTGCCTGCCGGCCAGACCTGGCTTTGCCGGAACTGGAGGGGATCCAGATCGTGCGCAAGCCCTCAGCGCAGAATTCGACCTTTGAAAACGTGAATACTCCGGCCGGGCGCATTCAGCACATTCGCGGAGTCGCCGACAAGATCACCCTGGCGGATATCCCGGATGCCTGGCGCGAGACCCCAATCGTTCACCTTGGCCCGGTGGCCGCGGAACTGGCAGATGATCTGGCAGCCGGTTTTCCGAATTCGCTGGTCGGTATTACACCGCAAGGCTGGCTGCG